>JBBRUB010000156.1:0-7323 GCA_038248175.1 Cytophagales bacterium
AGATGCAGCCGCATTTTCTGAGCGAAGGCGTAAAAGAACAGAAAGACTTCTTCGGGGTTTCGCCCGTCTCCGAGGTCATTATCGCCCGCGTAAAGCACCACCGAACGCGGATTGGCGGGCAGGAGCAGCCGGTCAACGTACCACGCACAGGCTGCCAGCGTAGAACCGCCGAAGCCCAGATTGAACGTGTCGAATTCGGGAAAATCCCGCGCCAGCGTATTCCAGAGCCGGATGGAGGAACTGCCATAAAACACCACCCGATTTGTGTTGGCGGATAGTTTGGCTTCGAGTTGGTGTACTTCGTCTTCGTACCAGATCATAAACTTTCATGGGGACACAGAGGTACACAAATAAGGCGCAGATATTCACAGAGCAAACCTCTCTTTACCTCGACTAATCTCCGTGAAACTCTGTGCTTCTCTGTGTCTAAAAAATCACTTACTCTGCTCCCAGGTGCGGATAAGAGCCGTGAGGGGCCGCCGTTCGATCAGAAAGCCGTCATGGCCGTAGAGCGAGTCGATTTCCTGGTAGCGCGCGCCGGGAATGTGACGGGCCAGAAACTGCTGCTCTGTGGCCGGAAACAACAGGTCTGACCGGATACCGACTACCAGCGTTCTGGCCCGGATTTGCCCCAGCGCGTTAGGAATACTGCCCCGGTTACGACCTACGTTGTGCGAATCCATGGCTTTGGAGAGGATTCGGTACGTAAACGCATTGAACCGCTCTACAATCTTCTCGCCCTGATACCGCTGGTAGCCAGCCGCCTTGTAGCCGTCCATCTGCTCGTTATTGTCTAATGCCTGCGTAAAGCCGTAGGTATCATAGTTGCGGTACGAGATCATGGCCATAGCCCGGGCCGCTTTCATACCCGACGCACCCGCGTCGGCGCGGGCTTCGGGCCAGGTAGGGTCGGCTTCAATAGCCATGCGCTGCGCTTCGTTGAAGGCAATGACCCAGGGCGACGCCACCGCCGATGCAGCAATGACAATCAGGTTTTCAATAAGGTCAGGCTGCAAAACGGCCCACTCCAGCCCCTGCTCCCCACCTACCGACCCGCCGACGCAGGTTCTGATTTTGGTGATGCCAAGTTCCTGTCGAAGCAGGTCCAGCGCACCCACCATATCGCGGATAGTCACAGTCGGGAAATCGTGGTAATACAGTTGTCCCGTAGCCGGATTTACCGACAGTGGGCCGGTAGAGCCGTAGCAGGACCCCAGCACATTGGCGCAGACGATGAAATCACGGTCGGGATCAGCATATTTGCCCGGCCCTGCCATGCCACTCCACCAGTCGGTAGGGTCAGCGTTGCCGGTCAGGGCGTGGCAAATCCAGACCACGTTGGCACCATCGGCATTGAGGGTACCGTGCGTAGTGTAGGCCAGCCGAAATCCGGGCAGTGCAGCACCCGATTCGAGCGGGTATGAGTATTTGTGGTCGAAAAAATGCTCCAAAATAGCAACGATTTATAGCCCCTAACGAAGCCGCCAGTGCGGGTGGTTTAGGCAGGAGTTAGCACCTTGCCGAGGGGTAGGTTGCCAGCGGTTCAAAGAGCCTGATCTCTCCCCGCTTCTTTATAAATCAACCTGCGCCGGTCAGAAAACCAGTCGCGAACGAATTGACTTGATACCGCAAGTTTACGCGCCAAACGGGCATAAACCAAACCCTACTGACTATTTATAGCCGTTTCCTCTTTTTTTCATCCTGCCGACAGCCGATCCTTTTAGCCGCCGTTTTTCCGGGTTATATTTGTCCATAAACACCCCCGTATATGGACCAGCCTTACAAGTACAATCGCGATAATGCCAAACGCACGGCTGGAACAACCACCCTCAAGGATGCCATCGGTCAGTTGCTCAGGCATTACCAGCTACAGACCCGCTTCAACGAAACCTACCTCGAAGCATTCTGGGGCCGCATGATGGGCCATGCTATTGCCTCCCGCACCAAACGGGTTTACGTCCGCGACCGCAAGCTGCACATCGAAATTTCATCAGCTCCTATGCGGCAGGAACTGGTCAACGCCCGGCAAAAACTGATTCAGGTTATCAACAAAGACATGGGCAGCGACGTCATCGACGATGTTGTCTTCATCTGAGATGATTCATCTGAGCGTCTTCGAAAAATCCTGCATCGTGCTGAACTCGCCCTGTGGCTTGAGATAGCGCAGTAACTCCTCCACCCGATCCAGCAGTACATCGCGCGAGTGCCGACGCACATAAGCCGGAATTTTGTCGTACATCGACAGGTCGGTGAATTCCCACGGATGCACGTACAGATTTAGAAAACCGTCGGCCTGCAAGGTTTGGCGGCACAATTGTTTGTAGAGGGCGAACGGGAAATTTTTCAGACTCAGCCAGAACAGCGGCAATCGTAAAGTAGGCGTTACCAACGCCGGAATCTGCCACACCCCCAGTTCCTGAAACGGATGGCGCGGCTCTCCCCAGTGATTATACCGCCCCGGTAGCCAGGTAGGGTGCAGCGACGAGTTGTAGGCACACCCCGCCTGCTGTACGTCATTTGGGTTCACGTACCCCATCCGTGCCCGCCGAAATCCGGTAACGGGCTGTCCAGGCAGTTCTTCGAGGGCCAGCCGCGATTTGAGCAGGTCGGCGGGTTCAAACGTAGTATGGTAGTAGCCGTGCGAGGCAATCTCGTGCTGAGTAGCCAGTCTTCAAATCAGTTAGTAATCAGCAATTTGGCGGCTCCAACAGTCAGTTGCTTGAGCAGGAAGAGAAGAGGCAGGATCTGTAGGTTATCTTGTACATCTGTTTTTCAATCAGCAGCGGTTCCGGGCGGACGTTTTTCAAATTCCTCAACGTCGCCAAGCCCTATTCGTTAGCGATAACGTATTATATCAAACTCCTTGCTATTCGGTGAGTCTGTATTCATGCCGACTATTATTGCTACACCGATGAGACCGTGATCACGGTGGATTTGGACGTGGGCGTGTTGCTCTTGTCCGCTATGGCGTCGATGGGAATCAGGACGTTGGTTTCGGGAAAATAAGCCGCGCAGCAGCCGCGCGGAATCTAGTACGGCACCACCACAAACTGATGCGCCGTGCGTACTGCGTCATCATACCGGCTGTGCAGATCGACCACCTGTTTTTCGTGCAGACCAAGCGCGGTCATGTCGTCGGTATTGACCAAAATTACGCGCCGTTCATTATAAATACCCCGGTATCGGTCGTCGTTGTCGTAGATGGTGGTATTAAACTGGTCATGGCTGCGGATGGTCATCAGCAGCAACTCGCCGGGTTTGAGGGTGTGCAGCGTCGGGGGGTTTACCGTGAAATGCGCTTTGCCGTCTTTGGTCGTAAACTGCCGCTCGTGGGGACCGTTGGGCAGATAGAAGCCGCCCGGTTGCCGCACTTTCCGGTTGTAATCGGCAAAGCCCGGCACCACATCGGCAATCAGGGCGCGGATTTTGTCGTAGTCAGCGGCCAGCGCGTCCCAGTCCACGGCAGACCTGCCGTTCAGCGTAGCGTTGGCCAGTCCGGCCACAATGGCAACTTCGCTTTTCAGGTCCGATACGACCGGCTCCACAATTCCGTGCGACTGCGCCACGACGCCGGTTGTACTTTCGCAACTTACGAACTGCTCACCGGTACGTTGCCGGTCTTTGTCGGTCCGGCCCAGGCAGGGCAAAATCAGGGCCGTTTCGCCGTGAATGAGGTGACTGCGGTTCAGCTTGGTCGATACGTGAACGGTTAGGCGGCACCGGCGCAGGGCCTCGGCAGTAAAATCGGTATCCGACACGGCCATCGAGAAATTGCCCCCCATCCCGAAGAATACCTTCGCTCGCCCATCGTGCATGGCCTTGACCGACTTCACCACGTCAAAGCCATGTTCGCGGGGCGGCTCGAAGTTGAACACGCGCTGAAGGGCGTCCAGAAATTCAGGTTTGGGTTTTTCCCAGATGCCCATCGTCCGGTCGCCCTGCACGTTGCTGTGGCCCCGAATGGGCGACGCCCCGCCCCCTTCGATTCCGATACTACCCTTGAGTAGCAGCAGGTTAATGACCTCGTTCAGCGTCTCTACGGCGTTTTTATGCTGCGTCAGGCCCATTGCCCAGCAGATAATCAGCTTGTTGGTATTTTTGAACAGATCGACAGCCCTGCGGATTTCGCCTATAGTCAGTCCGCACTGCATGGCCAGTTGGTCGAGGTCATACCGGGCCAGGTCCACCACATAGGCATCGTAGCCGGTCGTGTACTCGTTCACAAAAGTCAGGTCGACTACCGTTCCGGGGTGGCCGTTTTGGGCGGCTTTGGCTTCTTCTTTTAGCAGAATTTTACCCATCGCTTTCAGCAGGGCAAGGTCGGTATTGATCGGGATTTGCAGGAATACATCGGTCAGTTTTTCGCCCCCCAGCACCATATCGCGCACGCTTTGCGGGTATTTGAAGCCCAGCAAACCCGTTTCGCGCAGGGGGTTTACGGCAATGATTTTGCCGCCGTTACGCTTATTCTCTTCCAGTGCAATCAGCATCCGGGGGGCGTTGGTGCCGGGATTCTGACCCATAATCATAATCACGTCGGCTTTCTCGTAATCATCATATTTGACCGACGCCTTACCCAGCCCAATGGTTTCGGCCAGGGTTACGCTGGTCGATTCGTGGCACATATTCGAGCAGTCGGGCATGTTGTTGGTACCATATATACGGACAAACAACTGATACAGAAAAGCCGCTTCGTTGCTGGTCCGACCCGAGGTGTAAAAGATGGCTTCGTCGGGCGAGCCGAGCGCGTTCAGTTCGTGGGCAATGAGCCGAAAAGCATCGTTCCACTCAATGGGTTCGTAGTGTGTACTGCCCGGTTTGAGCATCATAGGTTTGGTAAGCCGCCCCTGCTGACCGAGCCACAAGTCCGTTTTCTGGAGCAGTTCGGCCACGCTGTACCGCTGAAACAGCACCGGCGAGGCCGTGTGTTTGGTCATTACTTCGTCGGCCACGGCTTTGGCTCCACTTTCGCAGTATTCGGCAATTTTAGAGCGGTCATGATCGGGGTCGGGCTAGGCGCAGGACGGGCAGTCGTAGCCGTCTGTTTGGTTGAGGTTGACCAGAGCCGTCCAGCCGCGCACGGGGCCGGTGCTGTCCTGCACGTGCTGAAACGATTTAACAACCGCCGTAATGCCGGCGGCCTCGGTTTTCGGCTCACCAATGGTGAGCTGGCCGGTGAGTGCTTCAGGAGGGGGTTCGTTGTCATGGGAGTAGTTCAAGCGTATGCTGTATGGCGTCTGTGCTGTGGGCGAAGTAACAGCAAGGTACGCCCATTGCGTCGATTCGGTCCAGAATAGTGCGGGTTTTGGGTTGATTTTCGGCGTGTACCTGCCGGATATAAACTACCCGGATCTGCCAGGAAAACTGCTCCACCACCGACGCATAAATGTTGGGGTCTTCCTGCGTATCGTCGCCGAGGAGAATAAACTGCTGGTCTGGGTACGTTTCCAGTATCCAGACAATCCTATCGAACTTGGTACGGTGCTTTCCCTGCCCGGTTTTGAGCAGTTCCCGAAACTGTTTGAGCGGACTCAGCAGATAAACACCGGTGGGCAGGTTGTTCTTTTCCGAAAAGTCGAGGATATAATCGTACAGGTTCCATTCGCTGCTCGACACGTAAAAGAAGGCGTTGCTGGCCGAAACGGCAGCATCGGCGCTGTTGCTCATTTCGGTCAGAAGCTGATAGTGCGCCACCACCCCCTCAAACGGCTGACGGCTGTGGGCATTCTGCGTAAACAGTACCCGCAAGCGTTTGGGGAGGTTGGCCGAGTGCGAAATCAGAAACGTATCGTCAATGTCCGAAATACAGGCCAGCGTAGTTGGGTGTGGCACCAGCACCTGCCCGCTGCCTTCGGCCAAAATCGTTTCGGGTGTGATCGTCTGCGATACCAGCTCGGCCCGGACGGGATGCCAGCCGGGCGGCAGCGGTGTATGCAGCGGCAGCGTAACCCAGAAATAACCGGCCTGATCGGTCAGCGTCTCAACAGATTCCTGGCCGCAGCAAACCCGCACCCGCGCCCCGGCACAAGGGCGGACCGCGAAGAGCCGAATCAGACTGAGCAGATTGACAGGCAGACTATTTCGGTACTTTTTGCGTGGAAAGGCACTCCGCCTGAACACGGTGCCGTGTACCACAATCCGTTCGGCATTACCGAACCCCCGATATACCTTTACCGTAGGCTGATTGGTAAGCCGCAGTTGCGTTAATAAATAGCGACGCAGCTTACCCTTAACGCTTCGTTTTTGTTTAGTCATTTGCTGCGTGTCATTTTATGATCATTTGCTGCGCAGTAAATTAACCGGCAAACCACCAGGAAGTTGCTATTTTTATTCGCCATCAATCCCGTGTCGGGCGGGCGCGACAAATCGGGAATGGAAGCCGCTATTCGCGCCTTCTTCGCCAACTCGCCCCACAAAGCCCGCTTGTTTCACCTCGACGGTAAAACTGACGATGAGGTTCTGTCCCGGCAAATTAAGCAAGACAAACCCGACCGGGTGGTGGCGGTAGGGGGCGATGGTACGCTTAAACTCGTAGCTACACACCTGCTCAATACGTCAATTCCACTGGGCATTATACCGGCGGGGTCGGCCAACGGCATGGCGCGGGAACTAAACATACCAACCGATCTGACAGCCTGTTTGCAGCTGCTGGTGGATGGAACCCCCGCCCCGCTTGACGTAATTGCCGTTAATGACAACGATATCTGTCTGCACCTGAGCGATATTGGTCTGAACGCCCAGGTGGTAAAGTACTATCAGCAAAATAACTGGCGCGGTATGTTTGGCTACCTGCGGGCCGTGCTGCGGGCTATGCGCAGACGCCGGCTGCTACGCATTGACGTGACCCTCGGCGATACCTGCGTACAACGGACTGCGCTGATGGTGGTACTGGCCAACGCCCGCATGTACGGCACCGGAGCCGTCATAAACCCCAACGGCGATCCGGCAGACGGGCAGTTTGAGGTGGTCATTTTCCGGCGACTCGCGGGTCTGGAAATTCTGAAACTCTTCTGGCAGTACAAACCCTTCAATCCAAAGAATATTGAGATTCACTCAGCCACCTCTGTCAGTATCAAAACCCGCCGAACGGCTTATTTTCAGGTCGATGGCGAGTACCGGGGCCGAATCAATACACTCACCGCCAACATCCGCCCTGGCGCGTTGCAGGTGATTCGGTAACAGACACTAATACAGATTGTACCGGCCATTGCGCACGAAACCGGCGAGGGCGATGTGGGCTTCGCGGGCCATGTCAACGGCTAAGCTGGAGGGAGCACCTACAGCAACCAGTAGCGGAATACCTGCCCGCCAGCTTTTCTGGAC
>JBBRUB010000157.1:0-7305 GCA_038248175.1 Cytophagales bacterium
CATGCGCGGCTATGGCGATGGCTACAAGGCCATGCAGGATCAGGTTCGCCAACTGCTCATGCCCGACACCAGCCCCGGCGAACAGACCGATCTGCAACAGCCGCCTGTACTGCAACCTATTCCCAGGCTGCCGCTACCGTTCCCGCATCCGTTCCCGCCCATTTTGTTGCCTACCCAACCCATCCCCTGGAACATTCGGGCCGTCAAAGCACCTGCAGCCTGGAAACGAGGCATTCGGGGCGATGGTGTTAAGGTGGCTGTGTTCGACACCGGCATTGGCCCCCACAGCGATTTGATTGTGGCAGGCGGGGCCTCGTTTATTTCGGGCGTGGGTAGTTTCAACGACGACAACGGACACGGTACCCACTGCGCCGGTATTGTGGGTGCACGTAACAACTTCATTGGGGTTGTGGGCGTGGCTCCGCGCTGCCAGTTGTACGCCGTAAAGGTGCTGGCTGCCAGCGGCAATGGCCCCTTCAGCGGCATTGTAGCTGGTTTGGGCTGGGCACTGGCTAACAAAATGGACGTGGTCTCGATGAGCCTCGGAGCAGTTATGCCTTGTCAAAACGCACCGACAGCCCTGGTCAATGCCATCAATCAGCTCATGGCGGCTGGCTGTATCGTAGTGGCCGCAGCCGGGAACTCATTTCAGTCGCCCAACGCAGCCGACCGCTTTGTGGGTATTCCGGGCAGTATAAGGGGTGTTATTGCGGTAGGTGCCACCAGCCAGACCAATCAGATTGCACCGTTCTCATCGCGCGGGGGAGCCTGCAATCAGGTTACGATTTCGGCACCGGGCGTTTCTATCAATTCGACTTTCCCCACGCCACCCAACGGCTACCGGCCATTGTCGGGAACGAGTATGGCCTGTCCGCACGTGGCCGGGGCAGCCGCGATGCTCAAACAGCGTTTCCCCGGCATTTCGGTAGCAGCCGCGCGCTTCAAACTAACGGCAACGGCAACGGACCTCGGCGCCCCCGGAAACGACATCACCTTCGGGGCCGGGCTGGTCAACTGCGATCTCGCTACACTGTAAGTTGATGGGCAATTGTGGTCATTGGTGGTTATTTGTCGTCATTTATAGGTTACGCTATCAATGACAACAAAGGGCTGCCAATGACCACCACTAATTCCTACTGACATGAACTCATTATCCAGCGGGTTTGCCAACCAGGTAAACGCCGATCCAGACGCAGACTATACGGTTATGATTACCCAAAAATCCGACGCCGACGAACCGGATTTCGCCGGTGCGAGGGCATCAATTCAGCCTGTCGAAGGATTGAAAGGAATCTACAAAGCACGACTGACCGGACACGAGATTTTACGGTTACAGCACAACGAAAAAATCCAGACTATCGAATCCGACGACCTGGATTTTCACGCCCTCGGCCAGGATTGACTGATCGCATTGGTAAATAGTCATCCAATGACTATTTACCAATGACTGTGTTTACTGCCCTGCCCCGTCTGTTTTGGCCCAGTTAGCGGCTACGGTACCAACGGCCCGGCCACACCTCACGCCTTCTTCGTTGTCATGCCGGTAGTGAATACCGCCGTACAGCCTCGACAAAGCCGCTTCGTCGGCCTGAGCGTTCAGTCTGCCGGCCTCGTTAGGAAACAGATATGCCAACACCGCTGACGCGGCCCCGGAAAAACTTGCATGACCCGATGTGTAGCTCGGAAAATTCGGAATGCCGGTAGCCGTTTTGATTTTTGGGTCCATCTGCGACGGGCGGGGGGTGAAATACAGGTTTTTAACGCGCCAGCAAATTGTACCGGCATCCTGCATGGCGCGGTTCAGCAACGCGTAGGTGCGGGCAGTGCGCAGCTCATTCTGCCCATACTGCCGCACCAGGTCTTCGGCAGTACGGTTCCAGTGGCCGGGGGGCGTGTAGGTACCAGCCCCATCGCCCCAGAAATCAGCAATGCGCCACTGTTCGCGGGTACGGCTGTCGGCAATGCTGCGCACTTCGGCCAGGTCACGCTGAAACTGCGCCGAGGTGGTGGCGGGGGGCGGCCCAGGCATCGTGCGCAACACCGCTACCGAGTCGAACCAGGTTTTCACATTGCCCGCCAGCGGCAGCATCGGGGGTCGGGACGGAATCTCCAGACTCGTCCATTTTACATCGTAAGATGCGTTAGTCCGCAGCGCAGACCACGTATTATTCGGGTCGCGGGCCAGTGAAAACCGGTCGGTGCGGGCGTAGGCTACAACTTTCGGGGCTACGGCTCCGCCAATGGCTTCACCGGCTGCTATATCGGTCGGGACACAGGCACCGGCCACCACACGGCTTTTCTTGTGTTCGGCAGCTTTGGCTTTGAGCCAGGCGGTTTCGTTCGGGAAAAAAAACACCAGCATCTGGTACGACGCTTCGGCTACTGCCGCATCTTCGGACGGGTACGAGGGGATGCCCAGCACCGGAACGCGGGCCTGAACACCCTGTTGTTCGAGCGAGGGGCGGTTATACTGAAACTTGGCCCGCCACGAAACCACCAGAGCATCATATTGCGCCACACTCAGCAGCGCGTACAGCCGGGCCGCGTAGGGCGGACTGGCAAACGGGTTACTGGCATCGAAGGGAGCAAATGTTCCGGTGCTTTCGTTGTAGGCGGGTGCTACGTTATACTTGGCTACCAGTAGCCGGGCGATCTGATTCCAGCGCAAAACGCCCCCCGCCCCCCAGTAATTAACGGCCGTATTCTGCTCCGGCGTAGCACTCAGCAATCCCGCTTTTACCGCAGTTAGTTCGGCCTGATACGCTACCGACGTAACCGCAGCCGGTGGCGGCACGGCAATATCAGCCGCCGAGTTAAGCACAACCGTTCTCCAGCTACCACCGTTGGCATCGGTACTGGTGGGTGTTACAAACGGCAGAATTCCCTCGTCAATTTTCGACTCTTTACAGGCCGTAGCGAGGGTTAATAACGTGATGATAAGGAGTATGTATTTCATGGTTAATGTTTATGTAGGTTGGACCGGCACGCCGGTCCAACCTACGTTAGATTCCAATTACCACTCCCCCACTAACGCGCGTGGCTTTGCCGACGTTGCGCCCGTCGAGGGTGGCACTGTAATTGGCGGTGATACCGAATTTTTTGATGAGCGGAACGTATAGCGTTGCCCCGGCGCGGGTGAAACCAATGGCGTTGGTTGGAAACGGAATACCGGGACCAATGTCGGTGCCGGTATTAAAGGGCGTCTGCCGCTGTACCCAGCCATCGACGTAAAAATACTTCGTAGCGAAGCCCGACCGGATAACCAGGTCGGTCACATCGGGTACGTTCACTTTAGAGCCGCTGTTGGGGTTCAGGTTGTTTGGGTCGCCAGGGTCGTAATAATTGACGAAGCGGTCGAGTTTTACGGTGCTGCGCCGGATGTAGCCGTACTGACCGGTCAGGAAAAAAGCACCTGCTTTGAGATGCAACAGTGTGCGTCCGTCGAGATTTTTAGAACCGTGTCCAATAGCCACCGGCGAGTCGATAACGTAGTTCTGGAGCGGCATTGAATACCCCACCGCAAAGAGCCACGACAGCCGCGCCTTGCCAATTTTATAGTCGAATGCTTCCCAGCGCAGGGCCGCCGATATATCCTGAACTCCTTCCTGTTGCTGCCAGTAGCCCGCGCTGGCGTCGGCCCGGATGTAGGTGGCATTCACGATCAAATCGAGGTCATAGTCCAGCCCATAGCTGGCGTAGGCGTTCAGCGACTGCGTGGTGATGGTGCCGAGGTTGCTGTTTTTAACTTCGCGGGTTCCCACATAGTAGGTATCGAACGCTTCCTGCGATGCGGTGAGGGCCAGGCTGCCTTTGCGCTTGCCTTTCATAAAGCCATCGACCAGCCCCTGTGCGTGAGCAGTTTGAAGGCCCGACAGCAGCAGAAACAGGAGAATATATGGTCTGTAATACATAGCTACGAATTGATTGTATGAGACTAACGCCGTGATTTGGGCAGTAGTCGGTTCAAACTAATTTCTGAGAAAAGGGGAAGCTACCGCCTAAATTAGGTGCGTTCCACAGACCAGATACCGACAGCAGTACAGCGGGCCGGATGATGGAATTTGGTCTATTCAGGGCAGCAAAGGGAGAGTTATGCCTGGGGCGGGGGCGAGTGCACCGGCGGGGTACGGCCAAACAGCAGGAATGACCCGTTGGGAATACGAACGGACTCGCAACGGCTGGGGGCGGGAAACGTAAACGCCAGCCGCGAAACAGGCGGGTATTCTTTGAGCAGCAACTTCAATAATTTACTGCCCTGCTGGTGAGAATCGGTGGCACCAGCTATGTTGTTTTTTAGGAATGACAGCAGATCGTCCGACCAAAATGAGCGGTTTTTGGACTCCATGCCCGTAATAAAGAGTTTGTCGGCGCGGGTTTCGATGCTGACAACGGCGTAGTAGGTACCCCGGTGGCTGAAGCCTTCTTCGGTGATGTGGGGCAGGTTTTGACCCTTGATCTGATCGGTCAGGGGAATCTCGAACTCGACCAGACTATCGACCGTGCGATAGACCATAAGCTTCTCCGACAAATCATGCTCGGCCTGCCACCACGCCCCCACCGCCACCAGCACAGTGGCCAGGGTGTGATAGGCGAGCAGAGCAAACAAGCCAACTGAGAGAATTTTCTTCACGCGTGAAACCGGAAAACGTCCACAAGAATACCATAAATTCGGCAATAAATTCAGACGCATTTGCCACCGCTCCTTTCCCGTTCCAGCCCACTGCCATCTAAACCCGCAGCTTTGACCGGTCCTGTTCATGCACCTACGTGGCCTTCCACACTACCCGCGCAGACTTGTGTGTGATTTGCGCAGCGAATGCCCCACAGGTGGGCCGGGTAAAGCGGGCTACTTTTTTTCTCTACTTTGCAACTCCTCGAATCGAGGTCGTAGTCCAGCCCATAGCTGGCGTAGGCGTTCAGCGACTGCGTGGTGATGGTGCCGAGGTTGCTGTTTTTAACTTCGCGGGTTCCCACGTAGTAGGTATGGTTAATTTTGTGCCCTCTTCTCTGTTTCTGCGTATCTTCACCCAATGATTTACCTCGACAACAACGCCACCACCCGACTCGACCCGCGCGTACTGGACGCCATGATGCCGTTCCTGACCGACACCTTCGCTAACGCATCCAGCACCCATCCGTTTGGCGTTTTAGCCAGCAATGCCGTTAAAGTTGCCCGGCAGCAGGTAGCCGATTTACTGATCTGCGATCCGCACGAGTTGGTATTTACGTCGGGGGCTACGGAAGCCATCAATTTGGCCATCAAGGGCGTCGCAGAAACGGCTGGCACCAGGGCCGCTTCCGGCAGCCGTCAGCACATCGTTACAGTGCAGACCGAACACAAAGCCGTACTGGACGTATGTGGTTATCTGGAATCACGCGGATTTGAGATAACGTACCTGCCCGTTCAGTCCAGTGGATTACTGGATTTGGACGTACTGCAATCCGCTCTCCGACCCGATACACTACTGGTGTCCGTTATGCTGGCAAACAACGAAACGGGTGTCATTCAACCCATTCGGGAAATTGCCCGGCTTGCCCACAATACCGGTGCGTTGTTCATGACCGATGCCACGCAGGCGGTGGGTAAACTACCAATTGATTTGAACACCGTACCAATTGATTTGCTGGCCTTTTCGGCCCACAAGTTTTACGGCCCCAAAGGCGTTGGTGGGTTGTTTGTACGGCAGCGCAGGTCGGGTAGTTCGGCCAAAGTAAAACTCGAAGCCCTGCTGCACGGGGGCGGTCACGAACGCGGACTGCGCAGCGGAACCCTCAACGTACCCGGTATTGTGGGCCTGGGCAAAGCGGCAGAACTGGCCGGGCTGACTATGACGCCCGAAAATAGTCGCGTCGGCGCATTACGCGATCAACTCGAAACTGAACTACTAACCATTCCCGGCACCCGCGTAAACGGCCCCCGTAGATACGAAGACATGAGCGATCGGCTGTATAACACCACCAATATCTTCTTTGAACACTGCGACTCCGACGCCCTGATTATGGGTCTGGACAGCATTGCCGTTTCGAACGGGTCGGCCTGTACTGCCGCCAGCATTGACCCATCGCATGTGCTTTTAACGATGGGCCTGAGCGAAGCCGAAGCCTTCTCGTGTCTGCGCTTCAGCCTGGGCCGGTTCACAACCGAAGCAGACATACTGGCAGCGGTTCAGGCTGTAAAAGGCGTTGTGGAAGAACTCCGGGCAATGGTTGCGTAAAGCAGTTCTTAATTCTGTTTATGTTCAGTTATGATCCGTCCCATTCTCAGTTGCCTGACGCCCCTGTTTATCATTGTCCTGTTTATCAGCACTGACTGCTCAGATGACAAAAAAGCTACCCAAACCAGCCGTACAAAATCAGCACGCGTCACGGATATTACCGGGCAAATAACCTCCGACACCAACCCAGCCAATGGCCCGGTTTCGCCCGGAAGCACCCCGGCTGAATCAACTACCTGGACGTACGAAAACCGGGTCGAATCCGCTGACGAACCCACTACGCACCGGGCCTCGCTAACCTCCCCTACCCGGCTTCAGTTTGGCTTTCCCTACGCCGGTGGCTCAACGGTCAGGCTGGGCCTTCGGGAACGGAACAACGACGCGCTGGTATCGCTGCACGTATCGAATGGCGCGTTTAACAAGAGTTTTCAGGGGGGCAGCGTCCAGATACGGTTCGACGGCGGGCCACCGGTTACGTACCGATACGAAGCCGCCGAAAACGGCAGTGCTACGGTCATTTTTCTGGATCAGCCCGACGCCATCACCCGCAAGTTAAAATCGTCCCGTACCACGGTTGTCAGCCTCGACTTCTATAATCAGGGCAAGCGACAACTTACGTTTCGGACCGCCGGCCTGCGCTGGCCGTACTGACGGATTGCCCGAACTGACATGAACAATTGGCCACGCGGAGCAGCTTCCGGTAATCGACCTATACCACACCAAAAGCCTGGCAGTCAAAAAACTGGTGAAGTTCAAACGGCTAAAAGACCCCAAAACGGGCGCGTATCTCAACTACCCCTACCCTGCCTATACCGCTATCCCGTTTACCCCCGACACCGACGAATACCCGTACCCGCCCGAAGCCATCGGCATGGCTTATGACGGCCTGTACCCATCAGATAAGGGCAATGTGGTGATTAGCAAGAAGTTGGTGAAGGTAATGAAGAGGGGCTTTGTTGCATGGCTATGTTGGTACCTTCTTGACCGTTTTAGGCATCCCCAATTTAGTGAACCGGTTCAGACAGTTTGCTTTGAGTTGCGCTTCCCGCTTCTGATTCGCCAACAACCGAGAGCATAACCGCTCTCCAAA
>JBBRUB010000158.1:0-7252 GCA_038248175.1 Cytophagales bacterium
ATTCGAGTACATTTTCACGGGCAGTCAGGGGGGCGACGAGTTTGTGCTGGACGATCCCCAGCGCCGTGGCCGCGTGGATTACTTTAACAATAGCCAGTATCAGGATGGCTGGCGGTACTTTGGCCGTACCATTGGTAATCCGCTGCTCACGCCCAACGGCGAGACCGACCCATCCCTGCCACAGCGGGCGGCTGTTGCCAATAACCGCGTCAGTGCCTTTCATCTGGGCGTATTCGGGCAACTGCTGTCCATCATCGATCTAACGGCTAAACTGACTCTGAGCCGGAATGCGGGTACGTATCCGGTACCGTACCTTAGGTTGCCCACGCAGTTTTCGGGTCTGCTCATGGCCGCTATGCCACTCAATGTGCTGGGGGGCGTGGTGCTGAATGGCTCGCTGGCGGTGGATATGGGTGGGCTGCTGCCCAACAGTGTCGGCGCGTACGTGGGCCTGCGCAAAACCGGCGTATTGGGTCGGAAAACAAAACCGGCTCCAACGCCAGCCATGCGGTTTTGAGTAGGTCGGTCAGGAGCCGCACCGGCGTACCGGACCAACCTACAGTTAAAAACTCTATTAATTTGATGGAATGGTGCCGCCACGCCACCATCAATCGCTAATTTTGCCAAATCAATAAGCAATAGCGTCAGGCGGATGAGGGGAGCGAGTCAGTTTTTGAGTGGAGTTGTATTTAGTATTGTCGTTACGCTGAGTGTTTCGTGCGGGCAGTCATCAACTAAAGTAGCAACGGCGGCCCTGCGCACCTGCGCCGATGAGCAAACGCTGACAGCCGCCGGGCAGCAGGCTATCTGGCAGTCGATTGGTGCCGATGACAAGGCCCGGCAGATTGAGGAGATTTTCCGGCAAAAGGTACGCGCGGGTTTTAACGGCAATGTCCTGGTAGCCCAGAAAGGGGTGGTGCTGTATCAGAAAAGTTTCGGTCTGGAACGTTTCGAACGCAATCAGCGCGACAGTCTGGTGCCGGAATCGAAATTTCAACTGGCGTCGTTGTCCAAAACCTTTACCGCCGTGGCCACGCTGAAGCTGATCGAAACGGGCAAACTATCGCTCGATGACAGCATCCAGCAGTTTTATCCCAGATTTCCGTATCATGGCATTACCATCCGCGAGTTGCTGAGCCACCGCAGCGGCCTGCCCAACTACGCCTACGCGTTTGACGACAGTATGAAGGTGAACTTCTACAGGCGCGAGAAGCCGTACCCCACCAATGCGGTAATTATGCACTGGTTTGCCACCGTAACCCCAACGCCGAAGAAGTACAACATTCCGGGCCGGGGGTTCAGCTACAGTAATACCAACTATATGGTGCTGGCGTCCATTATCGAGCAGGTGACGAAGCAGCCTTACGAGACGTTTGTGCAAAAAACCATTTTTGAGCCGCTGGGTATGCACCACACCTTTGTGGCCACGACAAAAAACGACGCCATCAATCAGCACCGGACGGCGGGCTACCAGTGGAACCGGCGTATTCCCAAAGATTACTACGACGATGTAGTGGGCGACAAGGGCGTGTATTCAACGACCGGCGATCTGTTTCGCTGGTACCGCGCCCTGAACGGCGACTGTCTGCTGCAACGGAAAACGCTGGCCGAGGCCTTCCTGCCCCGCAGTTTTGAGCGGAAAGGAGCCAAAAACTACGGCTACGGCTTTCGGATGATGCTCGATCAGAAAACGAATACGCCCGAATACATTTACCATTCGGGCTGGTGGAAAGGCTACAATACCATGTTCTGGTTCAGTCCGAAAGACGAGTACGTTATCATTGTGCTGGGCAACCGCTACAACAAGGGCGTGTATCGCGTCAAAGAACTGATCGACGTACTGCACGGCGGAGAAAAAACGGCTGACTCGGCTGTGGACGATGTGGATATATGAGTAGGCGTAGCGGGTACGGATGCTTTTTTCCTAAACCTGACCATCCCATTTATGCGGTTTCTCCTGCTTTCGATCTGCCTGACCACCTTGCTGACCTTACCCATCCACGCCCAGGAAATCATCAATCTTTGGCCCGCCAACGCCATTCCGAATGCTATTCCGGGCGCGACGATTACCGAAAAAACGGAGATGACGGACGGCATCCTGCGGATCAGCAACGTGTCGGTACCCACGCTGACGGCGTACTTGCCCCCGGCTGGTAAAGCCACGGGAGCCGCCGTCATGATTTGCCCCGGTGGGGGCTACTACATTCTGGCATCGGGCCACGAAGGTGAGGACATTGCCCGTTGGTTCAACGGCATGGGCATCACGGCGTTTGTGCTGAAATACCGTTTGCCCGATCCCGCCATTATGACCACCGAACACGAGGTGCCGCTCATGGACGCCATGCAGGGCATAACGCTGATTCGGCAAAACGCTGCGAAGTATAAAATTGACCCCAGTAAAATTGGCGTGATGGGCTTCTCGGCGGGCGGGCATCTGGCTGCTGCACTCTCCACGCACTACTTCCGGGGCAGCCGCGCCAGCGAACAGGCCCGCCCCAACTTCTCTATTCTGCTCTACCCGGTCATTACGTTCGGCCATGCCGCCCATACCGGCTCGCGCAACAAACTGCTGGGGAGCCAGAAAACCTCGCCCGAGCTGATTGCGTACTACTCCAATGAGCAACAGGTGACGGAGCAAACGCCCCCCACGTTTCTGGTCCATGCCGAAGACGACAAAGCCGTGCCAGTTGAGAACAGTATCATGTATTACCAGGCCTGCGTGGCTAAAAACGTCCTTGCCGAAATGCACCTCTATCCCAAAGGCGGGCATGGTTTCGGACTGCGCACCCAGAAGTTCGGCTCGCTCAACGAATGGCCCGATGCCTGCAAAGCGTGGCTCAAGAGCCTGGCCATGCTGTAGCCTGGACCTCCCGGTCCGGTAGCCGTAAGGCTTACACAGTAGCGTGTTTTCTTAACCCTGCGCAGCCCGAACCGGGAGGTCCGGGCTACGTCATCACGGGCTACAGCCACCAATCACCTTACTTATCGTTCAGAATCAGTGGTGTATTTCCCCGCCCGCCCATGATTACGATCTTGGTATTGGGCGATTTGGCCAGTTCGCGCTGCGTAATGATCTGCTCGTACTGCAGCTGCTTGTCGCTCAGACCCGTTGACAGGATTTTCTGGTAGTCGGCAATACCCTGTGCTTCTACGCGCTTCCGGTCGGCTTCCTGCCGTTCTTTGGCCAGTACAAACTGCATTTTCTGCGCTTCCTGCTCGGCGTTGATCTTCGACTCGATGGCTTTCTTGACCGATGCGGGCAGGTCGATGTTACGGATCAGCAACTGCTCCAGCATCAGCCCCCGGTTCTTGAAATCTTTCTCGATGGTCTTGTAAATCCTGGTCTGAAACTCATCGCGCCGGGTCGAGTACAGGGCTACGGCGTCGTAATACACGGCATTGTCGCGGATACGGGTCCGGGTAATGGGCCGCACGATCTTGTCGATGTAATCCGGACCGATCTCCCTCAGAATCCGGGGGGCATCGGCAGGAATCATCCGGTACAATACGGTGAGGTCAATGACTACCTCCAGGCCATCGGCAGAAAGCACCCGGATGGCATCGTCGCCCTGCTGATTTCCTTCGGCATTGGTGGCAGACATGGTGTAGTTCTGCGTTTTAACGTCGAACTCGGTCACGGTGGCTATCGGATTTACGAAATTCAGGCCAGGATCGATGATGCGATTGCTGACGTCGCCGAAGAGCGAGACAACGCCTACCTGACCCGCGTTGATTTGTCTGATTCCCGAGGACAGCAGCCCGATTACGATCAGCACAAGGCCAATAATTTTGACGGGTCTGGAATAATGCGCGAAGGCCAGCGCGGGTGTGTTGATGGCAAAGCCAATGATGAGGGCGATTACGCCAAGAGTGAGAAGAAACATGAGTAGAGCGCAGACGTTTGGTCCGCAGTTAGCATAGTGGCACGGGAAAATCAGCGGCCAGACGGCCACCCCGCGTTTCAGACTCTGAATTTACGAAAAAAGGCCCCCGGATTAAACCGGGGACCTCACTCAACTGAACGAGTTCAGCGGATCAGTACTACGATTTTGTGCTTTTCTTGACCGCCTTAACAGGTGTAGTAGCGGTTCCGCCTTCTTTCTGAACAACCACTTCGCCTTTCAGATACAATACCGTCTGACCGGCTTCGGCGTTGCTCATTACCGTGATCGATTTGTTAAAGGGACCCATAGCGGCTGCATTGTACGTAGCCGAGAGCGTACCAGTCTTACCCGGCATGATGGGCTCGCGGGTCCAGCTTGGCTTGGTGCATCCGCAGGAAGCCTGCGCATCGTTGATGACAACGGGGTCAGTACCCGAGTTTTTAAACTCAAATAGGTAGGTAACGGGCTTGCCCTGCTCAATCTTACCAAAGTCGTGCGTTTCCCTGGCGAATTTCATGGTCCCCTTCTGGGCGTAGCTGACGGCGATTAACACAAAAAAAGCTACGAAAAGTGAAAATAATTTTTTCATTGGACTAAACGGAGTTATGATTTGGTTGTTATGATACGTTAACTGATTGAAACCTGCTTACTGCAAACACTTTGCCAAAGTTCCTGCGAGTTTCGTCAGGTAAACAAAGAAACGGACGAAATCGTTTTTTTTGAAAGCTGGAAGGTTTTATCTTACTTTAGAAGCTGGGAAACGCTATGCGCAACCACTCGTGATTACTTCATCGACAAATCAAATCTGTTCCTTATTCAACCTGCACAGCCGCCGTGATTATAAACGAACAACTCCATCAGGCCGATACGCTCAGCCGCGAAAAAATCCTGCTCGATTACCGATTAGCCTGCGAAAGCCGACAGGTTAGCTTGCTGGGAAGGCGCGATGTGATGGGCGGACGGGCCAAATTCGGCATCTTCGGCGATGGCAAAGAGCTGGCACAGCTTGCGGCTGCCCGATTCTTTGCGCGGGGCGATTACCGCTCCGGCTACTACCGCGATCAGACGTTTGTGGCCGCGCTGGGGGGCGTGAAATGGACCGAATTCTTTGCCCAGCTCTATGCCGATACCGACGTAATCCGCGACCCAAACACGGCGGGCCGCTCTATGAACGGCCACTTTGCCACCCGCTGGCTCGATGAGCAGGGTTTATGGCAGTCGCAGACCGACGAATACAATTCCGTTTGCGACATTGCGCCCACCGCCGGGCAGGTACCGCGCGCGCTGGGCCTGGCGTATGCCTCCAAACTTTTTCGCCATAATCCCGCCCTGCACGACATGACGGGTTTCTCGCACGGCGGCAACGAAATCGTATTCGGTACCATCGGCGATGCATCGACCTCGCAGGGTATGTTCTGGGAAACGATGAATGCCGCCGGTGTGCTTCAGGTACCGCTGCTGATGTCGGTCTGGGACGATGGCTACGGCATTTCGGTACCCGTAGAATATCAGACCACTAAAGGCAGTATCTCGAAGGCGATGGCCGGTTTTCAGCGCGATACGCCCGACGAGCGCGGGTTCGAGATTTTCACCGTTAAAGGCTGGGATTACACG
Source organism: Cytophagales bacterium (assembly GCA_038248175.1). Taxonomy (GTDB): domain Bacteria; phylum Bacteroidota; class Bacteroidia; order Cytophagales; family Spirosomataceae; genus Spirosoma. The sequence continues at coordinate 5,499 of JBBRUB010000158.1, forward strand.
GCCCTGCTGGAAACGTATCAACAGGCTGCGCAGGTCTGCCGCGATGAGCAGGTGCCGGTGCTGGTACATGTGCAGGAACTGACCCAGCCCCAGGGCCACTCGACGTCCGGCTCGCACGAACGCTACAAATCAAAGGAACGACTGCGCTGGGAAGCCGAACACGACTGCAACCGGGTGTTTCGGCAGTGGATTTTACAGAACGGATACGCTACCGACGACGAACTGGACGCTATTGATGCCGAAGCAAAACAGATGGCCCTACAGGCTCGCACCGAAGCCTGGAACGCCTATCAGCAGTCAATGAAAGGAGACTATGATGAGGCTCTGGATTTGTTGCAACGGGCTGCCCGCAACAGCCCTAAAGCAGGTGAGCTGATGGCTATGCGCGAGGAGCTGCGTAAAAATACGACCGCCCTCCGGCGCGATTCTACCTCGGCGGTACGTAAAGCGCTGCGCCTGTTACGCGCCGACGCAACGCCGGCGCGGCAGGGGTTGCAGCAGTGGCTGACCCGCACCAGTGCTGCCAACGACGATCACTACAGCTCGCACCTGTACAGCCAGTCGCCGGAGTCGCCGATGTTGATTGAGGGCGTTCCGGCGCAATATTCCGATGATAGCCCGCTGGTGGACGGCTACGTGCTGATGCAGCGGTATTTCGACAGTCTGTTCGACCGCGACGCACGGGCTGTAGCGCTGGGCGAAGATGTGGGGCAGATCGGCGATGTGAACCAGGGGTTTGCAGGGTTGCAGCAGAAATACGGTGAGATACGCATTACCGACACGGGCATCCGCGAAACCACGATTATTGGGCAGGGTATCGGGCTGGCCATGCGCGGGCTGCGGCCCATTGTCGAGATTCAGTATTTCGACTATATCTTCTACGCCCTGGCCACCCTGACTGATGACCTCGCCACGCTTCAATACCGGACCAAAGGCGGGCAGAAAGCCCCGCTGATTGTGCGGACGCGGGGCCACCGGCTCGAAGGCATCTGGCATTCGGGGTCGCCGATGGGAGCTATGCTCGGCAGTCTGCGCGGGATGCATGTGCTGGTGCCGCGCAACATGACCCAGGCCGCCGGGTTCTATAATACGCTCATGGCGGGCGACGACCCGGCCCTGCTGATCGAGTCGTTGAATGGCTACCGGCTTAAAGAAAAGCTACCCGATAACCTCGCTGAGTTCTGTCTGCCACTGGGTGTCCCGGAAATTCTGCGGCCCGGCACCGACGTAACGGTGGTGACCTACGGTAGTATGTGCCGAATTGTACTCGAAGCCGCCACGCAACTGGCTGCCATGCACATTGACGTCGAAGTAATCGACGTACAGACGCTGCTGCCTTTTGACCGCTACGGAGCCATTACCGAATCCATTAAAAAAACGAGCCGGGTGGTATTTGCCGACGAAGACGTACCAGGCGGAGCATCGGCCTATATGCTGCAGCAGGTCATTGAAGGGCAGAACGCGTACCGTTACTTGGATTCTGCCCCGCGTACCTTATCCGCCAAAGCGCACCGCCCGCCCTACGGTTCCGATGGCGATTATTTCTCGAAACCCAGCGCAGACGACGTAATCGAGGCCGTGTACGCCCTGATGAGCGAAGCCGACCCCGCACGGTATACCTCTTAATTGTGAATGAGCGAATTAGTGAATACCTCCGGCGTCAGCTTTCAAGCATCAGCAACCATTCACTCATTCGCAATTCACTCATTGACAAAAGATGACTTACTTCCATGATATACACGCCGGGATTCGGA
>JBBRUB010000159.1:0-7237 GCA_038248175.1 Cytophagales bacterium
AGAGCGTATCGTTCACGAGTTTGGCAATGTGATGGTGTTCGGCCCTGTCGTAGAGAATGCGGTCGTATATCTCGTCAGAGAATACAATCAGTTTATGTTTTTCGGCCAGCCGGGCAATCTTCTCCAGCACCGCTTTGTCATACACGGCCCCCGTTGGGTTGTTGGGATTGATAACAACGATGGCGCGGGTGCGGGGCGTGATTTTCTGCTCGATGTCGGCCAGGTCGGGGTTCCAGTCGCGGGCTTCATCGCAGACATAATGCACAGGGTTACCACCACAAAATGCGACGGATGCAGTCCAGAGTGGGTAGTCGGGCGTCGGGATCAAGACCTCATCGCCCTCGTTGAGCAACGCCTGCATGGCCAGCATAATCAGCTCGCTGACGCCATTACCAATATAAACGTCATTGATGGTAATACCCGGCAGACCAATATTCTGGGTGTGGTGCATCACCGCTTTTCGAGCTGCAAACAAACCCCGCGAGTCGGCGTATCCCTGCGCGTTGCGGATGTTTAGAATGATGTCATGCACAATCTCATCGGGTGCGTCGAAGCCAAACGCTGCCGGATTACCAATATTGAGACTAATAATTTTATACCCCTGACTTTCGAGTTCAAGGGCTTTTTCATAAACCGGCCCCCGAATGTCATACTTGAGGTGTTCGAGCCGTTCGCTCTTCAGAATCTCCGACGGGGCCATACCTGCGTTGACTTTCTCTGTCTGGAGCATATCTATTGTGGCAAATTCCATACGGCAAAAATACGCAATATCAGTGCCGGTTTCGTTGATTTTTCGCCATTCACCAAAGACAATATCTGCCAGACTGGTAGAAAACGTTAAAAATTCCTTACTTTTGCGGTCTGATTTTCAACACGAACCGACTTTAATTCCATTTATACCGTCATGTCAGTAACTGAACTCAAACGCAAAGCCCGCCGGAACCGGGCCATTGCCAACAACAAAACCAGTGCTATCAAGCAATTGCTGCGTAAGCCAACGATCAAAAATGTTGATGTAGAAGCCATTAAGGCGTCTTTTGCCGAGAAGAAATAAGCAGACCGCCTTTCGTGTCTCTCAAAGAGCCTCGTCCTTTTTGGACGGGGTTTTTCGTTTACGGCGGGGTTGCTTTCGGTCGCGCTTGAGGAGTTCGCGCCGAACAAACCGCCGGTAGTCCAGCTGCACCTGGAAGCGCACCGCCTGCCCAAACAGCGATAGTCCACCGTTAACCAGAATCAGGCCGTAAGTACCCAGCAAAAACCACTGCTGAAACGGTGCTCCACTCTGCCTGACCTGACCCGCATCGATAATTATGCACAAACCCGCGCCAATCAGCACTAAACTGAACGGAGCCAGTAATAGCCATTTAGTGCGGGTACTCATGTGGTTTATTAGTCGGCGACCAGGTGGTTGGGGGACTTTTCCCATCGTATAAAGAGAGAAAGCAGATATAAATAAAACGCTGACCCATCCTGTTTGTTACGCTATACTCGAATCAGGATGGATACTCAATAGTAGCTCCCGTTTCGCGGAAGTCTTTCGGCTCACGCACTCGTATCCAGCCTTCGCGCAGAAAACCAACGCCGTAACCTGTCAACTGTACAAACGCGGCCACTACACTCAATAGTCCCACCTGCAAACTCCGTTCCTTTTTGGTAGCATCAATCAGAATCAACAGTGAAAAGAGCAGTAAAACACCCACAGAAAGCCAGAACAATGCCGAACTTAGCAATGCCCAGACCGGCACTAACACCAGAAACAGGGTGAACAGGGCCGGGAAGGCGTGAACGGCTTTGAGTTCGGCTGGGTAATACCGGGCAATATTGATGCGGGCACGACCAAAAAAGCGCGTCTGTCGAAAAAACTGTCCGAAACTCGTCCGACGTTTGTGGTAGATGAAGGCGTCAGATATCAGGCCGGTTTTGAAGTTGTTTTCGATAATTCGAATGGCAAACTCAATGTCTTCTCCCATGCGGCTGAGTTTGTACCCGCCCACTTTCTCCCACACCACCCGCGATAAACCCATGTTAAAGCTGCGTGGGTGGTACGTACCGCCAAGGTTCTTTTTGCTACCCCGAATACCACCCGTTGTAAACGGCGAGGTCATGGAGTAACTGATGGCTTTCTGCACGGGTGTAAAGTCAGGGTGGGCCGCGTCGGGGCCGCCGTAAGCATCGAGCCAGGCCGTTTGCAGATGCTGGTTTACCGTGGCAAAGTAGTGGGGCGGTACGAGTGCATCGGAGTCGAAGATGACAAAATAGTCTCCCTCGGCGCGCTCAAAGCCGTAGTTGCGCGTGAAGCCCTGCCCGGAGTTGGGCTTGAAAAAATACCGGATGCGCAGCCGGTCGGCAAACTCCGCTACTACGCCGTCTGCTTTCTCGGTCGATCCGTCTTCAATCACCAGTATCTCAAAGGGCGCGTAGGTCTGCCGGGTGAGACTGTCGAGCAGTTCACGCAGTTCGCCAGGGCGGTTAAAAATAGGGATGATGACGGAGAAGCGCATTATTCACCATTTACCATTACGGCCAGGCTTTCCTCATTGGCCTGAACAACCTGCTCAATCAATTCATCTGTCAGCGCTACCGATAGGAATAAACTCTCGAACTGCGCCGGGGCTAAATACACCCCACGGTCCAGCATGGCGTGGAAATACCGGCCAAAGGCGGCAACGTCGCACGATTTGGCCTCGCTGAAATTGCTCACGGGGCGGTCAGTCATAAACAGCGTGAACATCGAGCTGATCTGATTGATGGTGTAGTTCAGCCCCAGTTTTACCAAACTATTCCGGAATCCCGTGCGCAGTTTATCGCCAATCTCGTCTAAGCGCGTATAAACTTCGGGGTGGTCGTTGAGGTGATGTAGCATGGCCAGACCCGCCGACATGGCGATGGGATTACCCGACAGTGTACCGGCCTGATAAACCGGCCCGGCAGGGGCTACCATGTTCATGATTTCACGGCGACCGCCATAGGCACCAACCGGCATACCACCCCCAATAATTTTACCCATTGTGGTCATGTCGGGCGTAATGCCGAAGCGTTCCTGCGCCCCGCCTTTGGCCAGCCGGAAACCAGTCATCACTTCGTCGAAAATCAGAACAACGCCGTGTTTGGTACACAAGTCGCGGACACCCTGCAAAAAACCGGGTTCAGGCAGTACGCAGCCCATATTACCCACCACCGGCTCCAGAATGACGGCGGCTACCTGATTGTGGTTATTGTCTAAAAGAGCCTCTACTGCCGCTAAATCGTTGTACGGGGCCGTGAGTGTGTTAGACGCGGTGGCTTTGGTAACGCCCGGCGAGTCGGGAATGCCCATCGTCATGGCCCCGCTGCCAGCTGCAATCAGAAACGCGTCTCCGTGACCATGGTAGCAGCCTTCGAACTTGATCATTTTCTCGCGACCCGTAAAGCCCCGCGCCACCCGAATGGCCGACATCGTAGCTTCAGTACCGGAGTTGACCATCCTGACCATCTCTACCGATGGTACCATGCCGATAATCAGTTCGGCCATTTCCACCTCTTTTCGCGTGGGCGCGCCGAACGAAAACGAGTGCTGAATAGCCTCACGCACGGCCCGTTCTACCGGCTCGAAGGCATGACCCAGAATCATGGGCCCCCACGAGTTGATGAGTTCGATATACTGCCGCCCATCTTCGTCATAGACGTATGGCCCCTTCGCCGATTTGATGAACAGCGGAGTGCCGCCCACCGACCGAAACGCCCGCACCGGCGAGTTTACCCCGCCCGGTATCAGCTTCTGTGCCTCTTCAAAAAGTTGTTCGCTCGTTGTCATGTGTCAAAGAGCGAGAGAGTGAAAGAGTAGAAGAGCGAAAGAGCTGACGCAGGTATCTCCTGCGTCACCCTTTCACCCTTTCACTCTTTCACTCTTTCACTCATTAGTTAATTTTCGTGAATCGTCCGCCTTCGTATTTGACAATGGGGACAACCTTATTGTCGTTGCCCTGCGTGTAATCAAAACCGGATAGCAGGTAATCGTCAGTGTCGGAGCGGAGACTGGACCGACTGGTTAGTTTCCCCCCGGTGCGGGCCAGTTGCCGACCAAAAAAGAGCAGCATATCGTATCCCTGTATCGCAAAAATTGACGGAATTGTGTTGCGGTTCGCTAAGTACTCGGTTTCGAACGTCTCGACTATTGGGCGCGAGGTATCAATGAATTCCGGATAGAGCAGATACAGGTTTCGGCGGGTAAATGTTGATGCCGGGTTTTTAAAGTAGTTGAATGCTGGTCCTGACGCCACTACTGGCCCCGATGCGTGCCGGCGGCTGAGTGCGTCGAGCAGTTTAGGTCCGTCATCATCGCTACTGCTGGCAAAAAAAATGTGGTTCAGCGAAACAGGTTTAGTCGATGCGCCACTTGCAGCGGTAACCGAAACACCGGGACGGGTGGTGGCAGGCAACATCTGCCCGGCCATCAACGAAGCCGAGCCCGTCAGCTTTCGAAAATCGACTACCTGAAATCTGCGCCGTTTTAGTTCTTGACTGTATAACAAAGCCAGCGACGAATCCTTGCGCGACTCACCGAAATACACCGCTACTCGTTTATTACCCGGATCGCCTTTCGACTGCATGAACTCAGCCACTTCGGTAGTCTGCCGCTCCAGCGACGGCTGCGCCAGAAACGACATGGGCTTATCGGCAATCAGGTCGCTGCCGGTAGCAATGGGATTCAGCAGCAGGACGTTGTTCTGGTTGGCATAGGCCGAAGCAATCCGATTGGGTTCAGCATAGAGCGGGCCTACGATTAGGTTGGTCTGCGAAAAAGCCGGGCTGTTGACAAGTTCAAGCGTTTTGTTGGGGTCATTCTCTACGTCATAGGCCAGCAGGTTCACCGCAATGCCTTCTGAATAGAGCTTTGCCTGTGCCAGTTTCATACCATTATACAGGTCATACACGTACTGACTGGACAGCATCCGGCGGTCGCCGTCAAACGCACTGAGCCGGAACGGCAGCATCAGGGCCACATTATAAGCACTCTTCGGCGGGCCGGACCGGGCTGGCCGGTTAGCGGGGTTTGTCTTTGGGGGAGACACTGGATTTGAGATGCCGGGCTGGGCAGGTGCCGTCATGGGTACTCCAAACCGATTGGTGAGCCGGTCAGAGAGTTGCAGATCTTCTTTGCCACCACTCCGCTGAAGTTCCTCGATCAGGGTAAGGGCTACTGACCTGTTCTCGGGAAACTCCCGATTTAGCTGCCTGAGTTTATCCAAATCCCGGATGCGTCCTACAAGGTACTGCTCCAGTTTAGCCACGTCTTTGCCCAGCTTAGGGTCACCAACGCGCTGTAGCGTACTTAGAGCGTCTTCATAACGGCCCATTTCCACAGCATTGGCAGCATAGAGATAATGGGCATCGTCAAGCTTGTTCCAGTCGGGAAAACGTGTCATCAGCTGTTTTAGCATCAGCCGCGATGCATCGTAATTACGCTGCTGGTACGTGGCAATGGCGTAGTGATAATGCGCATACGGAGCCAGCGCACCACCCCGCTGAATGATATCGTTCAGCGTTCGTTTAGCCGGTTCATACTGCCCCCGCTTCACCATGCCAACTGCGTCGAGGTACCGGCGCGTAACATCTCCCTGCGCCCAAACCGGCGAGCCAGTTAACCAAACCAGCAAGAGTACGACATGAAACAGCCTGGTTTTCATTGGGAGAGGGTTATGATGTGTGCTGGTGTTGTCACGCTGACAAAGGAAGCATCTCTATTACAGGCAACTATTAGCTACTCATAGAGATGCTTTCCTTGTCAGTATGACAAAAAACCGCTTACGATTTTTTCGGTTTGGGCTGCCGTTTGGTGTCGGCCTGCTTGCGGGCTTCCTCGGCGGCTGCAAGCTGCTTTTGCAGCATGGCCTGAAAACCACCTGGCTTCTTCACCTCGCCCGACGCTATCTTCTTCCGATTCTCGTTCAACACGGACAGGATTTTATCCTCGTCAACAAACCAGCGGATGAGCTGTTGCTGCCCGATGGTTACGATGTTGGAGACAAAATAGTAGAACGTCAGACCTGCCGGGTACGAGTTCAGTACGAACATGAACATCAGCGGAAACACGTAGCTGAGAGCTTTCATGTTCACCGGGCCCGGCTGCGTGGGTGTAGTCTGGTTGTTGAAGTACGCAAACGCGATGGACGAAGCCGTCATCAGCACGGTAAACAGACTTAGGTGACTGCCAATGAAGGGAATGGCCGGAAATGTAATGAAGGCGTCGTAGGTGGAGAGGTCATTGGCCCATAGGAACGATTTCTGCCGCAGTTCGATCAGGTTCGGAAACAGCATGAACAGCGAGAACAGTATGGGCATGGTAGCCACCACCGGAATGCAGCCACTCAGCGGACTTACGCCCACTTCCTGATACAGTTTCATCTGCTCAGACTGCTGCTTGGCCATATCGTCGCCCACGCGGGCCTTAATGGCTTCAATTTCCGGGGCCAAGACCCGCATCTTGGCCATGCTGATGTACGATTTGTAGGTCAGGGGCGTCAGAATCAGCTTCACAAAGACCACCAGCACAATAATCAGCAAACCGTAGTTCGAGATAAACTTCTCGAGAAAGTTAAACACCGGCACGAAGAAATACTTGTTGATGGGCTTCAGCAGCGAGTAGCCGAGATAGACGTTCTGGTCAAATTCAGGGGCCACACTACCCAGCAACTGAAAATCGCTGGGGCCGTAGTAAAACTTATACGTACCCTTGCCCGCCTTTACATCGGCCATCGGCAGCATGACGTCGGCCACGGCAGTTTTAACGAAGCTGCTATCGGTTTCGGGTGTCAACGACTTGAAATCGGCGCGTTGCAGGGGGCTGTTTTCGGCAATGAAGCCTGCCAAAAAGTACTTGTGCTTGAAGGTGAACCACTGCACCGGCTGGCTGATGGTTTCTTCGTCGCTGGCTGTGCCTTCTGTCAGGTGTTCAAAATTCTCGTCGGCGGTGAAGTAATTGATAGTAGCAGCCTGGCGGTTGTTGGCCAGATCATTCTCGTACTGCTGCATCTTGTCCTGCCAGAAAAATCGAATGTTATCGTTTCCTGCAATAGTATTCAACCCGTTCAGCTTCAGATTATAGTCCAGCACGTAGCCCTCGGCAGGAATGGTATAGACCTGCTCAACTGACTGACCCGGAGCTATCTCGGCCCGGAATGTAATGGTTTGGGGACCACCGCTTACCGTACCGCTCTGGGTGCCGGTCTGGTAATACAGCCGGTGCAGGTCAACAGTG
>JBBRUB010000160.1:0-7237 GCA_038248175.1 Cytophagales bacterium
TACCGTGTCCGTTGTCGTCGTTGAAACTACCCACGCCCGAAATAAACGAGGCCCCGCCTGCCACAATCAAATCGCTGTGGGGGCCAATGCCGGTGTCGAGCACAGCCACCTTAACACCATCGCCCCGGATGCCTCGTTTCCAGGCTGCAGGTGCTTTGACGGCCTGAATGTTCCAGGGGATGGGTTGGGTAGGCAACAAAATGGGCGGGAACGGACGCGGGAACGGTAGCGGCAGCCTGGGAATAGGTTGCAGTACAGGCGGCTGTTGCAGATCGGTCTGTTCGCCGGGGCTGGTGTCGGGCATGAGCAGTTGGCGAACCTGATCCTGCATAGCCTTGTAGCCATCGCCGTAGCCGCGCATGTACATCACCTGCCCGGAATCGTGGGGGGCGCTGGTCTGGCCCGCAAACGTTTCAAGGTCAAACACATCGGTGTCGTCGCCGTTGTTGGTGTAGGCATCGAGGGCGTACATCTCAAAATCCTCTACGACTTCAACAACGCCGGGCTTTTTGGCCAGTTCGGCTTTTTCCCTGTCGGTCAGCGACACCACCGAGGTGTTGAGGTTATCGAAGTACAGCACGTCGGCGTCGGAGATCGTACGGTCGCTGCTCATCACGGTGAGACCGTCTTCGATGTCGGCAACCGAAATGTTGAGGGTTTCGCTCAGGGCTTCTTTGCCCGATTGGTCGTCGGAATAGGTCACGACGTACCGCTTTTTTTCTTTAGACATGAGTTTGTGCTGGTTAAATAAGGTGTTAAGAAATAAGGAACGTTGGGGCTGGCCAGCATGGGCAACGTGGTCTCGAATCAGTTACTCAACTGGTTCGATAGGACAAATTTATGATATTGGTTGTCAGTGTTTTAACGTATGAATACGCAATTCGAAAAAGACGTTATTTCGCGTGAACTGTTAGGTGGATGTACGTAATTGTCCGGGCTGGTGTTTGCGCCAAATGGCGATAAACCGACTCATAGCCCGTTTATTTGTGTTTGTCAGCCACGGTCAAATACCTAATCTGTACTCTACTAATCACTCTGTTGTGTCTATGAATACCGAGAAAATAGCCCCGTCCCGTCCCACTTCAACGAGAAAAAACGCTGCCCCCGTTTCCGGCCCAATCGCCGTCACTGAAACAACCATAAATCCGGCCATTGAGGGCCGCTCGCGCGTCACGATTCAGCGCGTTAGCCCGTTGCTTGACGGCGGTCGGTTTCCCATAAAATCTATTCCCGGCGATGTCATTGCCGTAGAAGCCGACGTGGTTTCTGACGGACACGATTACCTCGCGGCCCGGCTGCTCTACAAACACACTGACGATGCCGACTACCGGGAAATGACCATGACATTACTTGTCAATGACCGCTGGGGTGCGTCGTTTGTGGTCGAAAAAACGGGCCTGTATCAATACACGATTGAAGCCTGGGTCGATCATCTGGCCACGTGGCAGCACGAAATACATCTGAAAGTGGCCGATGGGCAGCGCATCACGAGCGAACTGCTGGCCGGGGCGCAACTCATTGACGGGATGCTGGTCCGTGCCGAAGCCGCTACTGCCGGGGCTTCCGCCACAACCGGCGTGCCGAAATCCAAAGGCCGGAAAAAGGCGGATGCGCACCCCGACGTTCGCGCCCTGCGCGAAATGGCCGACCTGTTCCGGGCGGGGGCCAAACCAACGGCTACCCCCCCGGATAATGAAGCTGTATCGCTGGCGGAAAGTGATCAGTTTATCTTCTACACGAAAGCGTATCCCGAACGGCAGCACCCCGCCCGCTATGCGCCAGTACTCGGCGTGGAGGTTGACCGCGCTAAAGCCGGGTTCAGCACATGGTATTGCCTGTTTCCGCGCTCGGCGAGCCGGGAGGAAGGCCAACATGGCACGTTCCGGGATGTGGAAAGTTTGTTGCCGCGCATTGCCGACATGGGATTCGACGTGCTGTATCTGCCGCCCATTCACCCCATTGGTACGGCGCACCGGAAAGGCAAGAACAACTCGGTAGCCTGCGAACCGGGCGAGCCGGGCGTTCCTTACGGTATCGGCTCCGAAGCGGGTGGACACGATGCCATTCACTCCGAACTGGGTACCGTCGAGGACTTCAAGCACCTGATTGCCATCGCCAAAAATTACGGTATGGAAGTGGCCATGGACCTCGCCATTCAGGTCTCACCCGACCATCCCTGGGCTAAAGACCACCCCGAATGGTTCAAGAAACGACCCGACGGTACGATTCAATACGCCGAAAATCCACCCAAGAAATACCAGGATATTTACCCCGTTTATTTCGAAACTGACGACTGGCAAAACCTGTGGCTCGAAATGCGCCGGGTGTTGCTAACCTGGGGTTCGTGGGGCGTCCGCATGATCCGGGTCGATAATCCGCACACCAAGCCGTTTGCGTTCTGGGAGTGGATTATTGCCGAAGTCAAAAAAGAATACCCCGATATGCTGTTTCTCTCCGAAGCCTTCACCAAGCCGAAGGTGATGCAGGAACTGGCCAAGCGCGGCTTTGCGCAGTCGTACACGTACTACACCTGGCGCAACACCAAAGCCGAACTGGAGGAATACATGAACGAACTGACGCAGAAGACCGCGCCCGATTCGATGGCGTATTATTTCCGGCCCAATTTCTGGCCCACCACGCACGACATCAACCCGTACAGCCTGCATTCGGGCCACGAGCCGGAGTTTCTGATCCGCTATTTTCTGGCCGCTACCCTCAGCAGCAACTACGGCATTTACGGTCCGTCGTTCGAGCTGATGGAACACGAGCGATTCCCGAACAAGGAAGAATACCTGAACTCGGAGAAATACGAAATCCGGCTTTGGGACTGGGACCGCACCAACAAACTAACGTACCTCATTGGCCTGACCAACCGCATCCGCCACGAAAACGCGGCTTTGCAACAGACCAACAACATCCGGTTCTGCGCCGTCAGTGACGACGCGATCATGGCGTACCTGAAAACGATCGGAGACAATCGGCTGCTCATTGTGGTCAACACCGACGCCTACAGCCGCCGGGCCGGTATGGTGCAGATACCGATCTGGGAACTCGGCATCGGCCATGACCAGCCGTATCAGGTGCGTGATCTGCTCACCAACGCCCAATACACCTGGCAGGGCGACCAGAACTACGTTGAACTCGACCCGTATGTATTGCCGATGCACCTGTTTCGGATCGAGGTGTAGCCAGTTAGCTGGCTTTTACTATCCCAATACCTCCCGTAACACCATCAGCGATTTTACGTCGCCGATGCTGTCGAGGTGAATCTGGTAGTAGGCTACGAGGGCATCGGCGAGGTCGTTGCGGGCGGTGCGGGTCAGGATAATGGGTGTGCCGAAGGGTTGACGGAGCATCAGGTTCAGGGCCGCGTCAGTATGCTCGTCGGGCAGGAACGGGTAGGCGTTTTCGCGAAGCTGGTTCTCGAACTCGCGGGCGTTTTCGGGACCGAAGCCGAGGTAAAACGACAGTTTGAGCAGGAACACAAGGTGAAAATTCTCGAAGTCGGTACGGGCGTTTTCCAGAAACAGCACTGCGTCGATCAGGAACCCGAACAGCACCGGGCTGCCCGCTTCCTCTTTCAGCACCTTATTCAGCATCTCGGTCACGAACAGTGCAATGGCCGACTTAGCCATCTCGAACGGCAGACTTTGAAACGGCACCAGCGTTTTTACTTCGGACAGCCGGTGCAGGTCGCGGTCGTTTTTGTAGTAAACAACCATATCCAACAGCGTCAAAGGCTGAAACAGCGCAATGCGGTTGTTTTTGCTCCTGGCCGACCGCACCCCGTTTACGATATAGCTCTGCAACCCGAACTCTTCGGTATAGACGCGGGAAATAATGGAGGTTTCGCGGTAACGCAGGTAACTGAGGGCGATGCCCCGGGTTTTTTGCAGCATAGAATCGGCAGACTAAACGTCAACCAAGATAACGTGTTTTTGCCAACTCATTGTTCTGTCAAAAATAAAGCCACTGGCGTCATGGCCAGTGGCTTTTGCACTAAAGAAGGCTATTGTTAAAATGAATACCTTGCGCCCAGCTGAACCGTGTAAGGTGTACCGTTCCGCTGGGTAACGCCAACGTTCTCGTTCACACGGTAGTTATACTGGCGGGTCGTGGCGTTGAAACCCGTCGGAATCAGCAGCGTCTGGCTGCCGAGGTTGAAATTGCCCCCCCAGTTGCGGGTCGATACTTTTTCGGCTCCGCCAGACAGCACCCCGTCGAACACCTGACCGAGCAGGTTACCAAAATTGAATGCATCGACTGTCAGCTCCAGATTCTGCTTTCTGTAGGTTTTTATGTTCTTGATAAGCCGAATGTCGAACGTGCCGAAGAATCCGTTTTCGCCCCCGTTCCGGTTGGCAATGGTACCCAGACTATTGCGAATATGGTCGGCAGCGCGGTTGTCGGGGTTGGCCAGCACTTTCTGCATTGAGGTTCGGACGGCTGCGGAGGTGGCGGGGTTGGCCGGGTCGAATACAAACGCCAGGTCATTGTCTGTTCCGGGGCCACCCACAAAGTCGCCGTTAATGTCGCCATCAGCCGTGAGCGAGTAGCGTGTTCCGCCCAGGCCCGAATACCGAACGCTCAGCGCAAACCCTTTTACCGACGGTGTAGTGCCGTACAGGACTACTTTGTGCCGGAACTGATTGTCGGAGAAATTGACTTCGCTCAGGTCGCGCGGGTCGCTTTTAACGGGCCGGAAGGTAGAGGTGTTGGCTACGTTACCATTGTACGACGTATTGTCGCGGGCATCGTTATAGGTATAGCTAAAGGCCACCACGCCGTTGCGGGGCAGGCGCATCTCGCCATCGAGCACAAACGTCAGCGTAGTCAGTTTGGCTCCGTTGGTCAGCAGCAGCGTGCGGCCCACCGCCTGCGTCTTGCGACCCAGCACGTTGTTGGTCTGCCCATTGGCGGTGTTGATGGTATTGGCGGGTACAAAGACGCCCCGGTTAGCTTCGTTGGCCAGGGTAAACGCGGGCTGATCAACAATGTTACGGTCCAGATAGACGTAGTTATTCACGGTGCGGGTGTAGAGCAGATTAGCCCCTACGCGGAAATTATCGCTGAAAAAGTGGTTGTACGACGCATTGGCCTTGTACAGCGTAGGTACCTGAAAATTGGGGTCGTTCAGGTTGATGGTCGATACCGAGGGCGCCCCCGCCGGTACGCCCGGCGCGGTCAGGGGATCATTGCGGTACGAGACAAAATCGGGGCGGGGTACGAGGTTGGGCAGGGTGGCATTGTTGGGTCGGGTTACGTCGATAGCGGCTACTTTGGTGCCGGTGTTCTGGATATTGTTCACCTGAGCGTAGTTGATGACGTAGGCCGAGAACGCCCCCGCACCCACGCGGAAAATGTCGCGGTTTTTGCCGCCTACGTCCCAGGTCAGTTGCAAACGCGGCTGAATGTTGTTCCAGTCGGTGGGGTTGGCATCGGTCCGCAGACCCAGTTCACGCTCCACAATGGGGTTGTACTCGCCTTTGGTGAGGTAGCTGGTCAAATCCCAGCGCAGCCCGGCACTGGCCGTTACGTTGGGCAGCGGTGTAAACTGAACCTGCCCAAACAACGACGCATTCAGCACGTACTGCTGCACCGATGGTACGCCCCTGAGCGGCACTTCGCGGGCGTAACGCGATGGGTTCAGGTTGTTGAACTCCTGCAAACTGTTGAAGACAAACCGTCCGTTCTGCTCGTTGGAGATGTACGTGTCCAGGTACGTCAGGGTATTGTCCGTACCGAAGGCAAGATTGTAGCGACCTTTGGTGAGGTAAGTCGTGTTGGCCAACTGAACCTGTTTTTCGAGGTTGCGTTCGGGCGTGAACCGTTGCCCGCCCAACTGTACCTGCGTGTTGCCGAGGGTGCCATTGGGCAGCGTAGAGCGCACCGTTACGATGGCGCGGGGAATATTGGCCGATGGCAGCAGCGAGTTGGGTTCGAAGTTTCGCGTCGAGTACTGGTACTGCACTTTCAGCTCGTTGACTAAGGTAGGTTTTAACGCTGACCGCAGCGAGAGCAGGGTGCTGTTTTCTTTCGAGCCAAAGTTGCTGAACACCTCAAACAGGTTGATGTTCGAGTTGTCGTTCACGCTGTTTGGGTTGTTCCAGTCGCTGTAATTATTGCGGAGGGTAAGTGTATTCCGCTTGTCGATTTGCCAGTCGAAGCGCGTGAAGAACGTTGTTGCCGTTGTTTTTCGGCCAAACTCACCCACCTGCTGCGCCGTGCTGAGGCCGTATTTCTGTTGGCCAATGGTAATCAGGCTGTCCAGCGCACCCTTGCTGATGCGGAGGGCATTGGCATCGTCGGGGGTGCGGATGTCGGCAATGTAAAACGGCGACGATTCGTTTTGCCGGTCGAGGGCGGCAAAGAAGTGCAGCTTGTCTTTCACAATAGGGCCGCCGAGACTGAATCCGTACTGCGTGCGGCTGAAATCGACGGTGCGGACGTTGCCCCGGATGTCGCGCTGACTCGACAGCCAGTCGGCGTTGTGGAAGCCAAATGCCGAGCCGGTGAACGTGTTGGTGCCCGATTTGGTAACGACACTGACTGAACCGCCCCCCTGCCGGCCTTTGGTTACGTCATAATCGTTGGTCGATACCTCAAATTCGCGGATGGCTTCGAGTGACACCGTGTAGGGGCCGCTGCCGAGGTCGCCACTGGTGAGGTTGTTGCGGGCACTGGCCCCGTCGATGAGGAAGTTGGTGGACGAGGGCAGCTGACCGCCGAGACTGATGCCACCGTTACTCAGGGGCGATAGCGAGAGCAGGCTGTTGAAGTCGCGGTTGATAATGGGCAGTTTGGCAATGTTGTTGGCTGTGATAGCGGTCGATGCGCCCAGCCGGTCAGTACGGCTTTTGAGCGCGTTTTCGGTGACATTGATAACCTCCAGCTCCCGCGCATTCTCGTTGAGTGAAAAGTCAATGGCAAGCCGGTCGCCCTGGTTGAGCTGGTAGCCGGTGCGGGTTTGGGTCGTAAATCCCACGTAGGATACCGTAATGGAATAGGGGCCACCCAGCGGCACTTGTCGCATTAGAAACCGCCCTTCCACGTTCGAAACGGTGCTGGTCTGGAACCCCGTCGATTCGTTACGGGCGGTAATGGTTGCCCCCGGCAGGGTTTCATCGGTGGTTCCTTTCACCACGCCCACAATGCTGGCGTCTGTAGCCTGTCCAACTACCCTGACCGATACTGACAAGATTAGTAGTGAGCTAAAAAAAAGAATTTTACTGAAAAA
>JBBRUB010000161.1:0-7235 GCA_038248175.1 Cytophagales bacterium
ACCAGCTCGTCAATGTGTTCAAAGAGCGATGCCAGTTCAGGAATAAAGGAACGCGCTTCAGGCATGGCCGTAATCGCATAACCCACCACAGCATCGCCATCTTTGGCAATGACGCTTGCCCCCACTTCGTGCATCTGCCGCATCTGGTCAAGAGTGTATTGCAGGGTGATGAATCCCTGCGTCAGCTGAACGTCTGGTGGCAGATTTCGCACCTGATTAGCCCGTTGCAGGACCAGAATCCCCCGTAAATCGTCGTCGGTTTGGGCGAGGGTTATCATGGTGGTCGGCGTTACGGCTGCACAATCAATTTCTGCGTCTCGGTACGTTTTTCGTCAGTGAGCCGCAGCAGGTACAGGCCGGTGGGCAGGTGACCAAGGTCGGTGGTTTGCTGGCCCCGGCTGGGTTGCAGCGTTAGGAGCAGACGTCCGCGCAGGTCCAGTACGTCGAGTTGGCGCAGGTTAGTCATGTCCCAGCGGATCTGACCGGTGGTGGGGTTTGGATAGACCCGTAACTCGCTGATTGGCAGCGGTTCGGGCAGGGCCGTAACGATGCTGTCGGGTTTGCCACCCATGACGGGCCGCAGCATGAATGCGCCCGTTACGTTCAGAGCCGCCGACTGCTGGTTCTGCTCCCAGTTAGTGCCGCCATTGTAAAATATCTCGCGCCCAAACGGGCTGTTCTTGTCGAACCCCAGCCGAAAGCGGGTCGTATCGCTGCTGGTAATTTGCCGGTAGCCCACGTAAAACGTGTCTTTGACCGATACACCCCGATCAAACGGAAACTCGACAAAGCCGTTGCGCGTGGCGGGATACTGCACCTTAAATGATTTCTGATAAATGGCCTGGTTGGGCTTGCCATTTTTGTTATTATACACGCTCACCACGAACGACTGCCCCGTCTGATCGCTCAAAAACGGCACAATACACGCCCGGATGCCCGCAATGATGTCGGGCTTGTTCAGAAAAAACCGCATAGCAACCTGCTCACGCTGCCCAATCTGCTGGGCAAACTCCCAGCTTCCGTCGTCGTAGGCAAAGTAATTCTCCAGCACGGTCACCGCCGAGAGGGTATCGTTCTGCCGCAGGTTCACGCCCGCAATGGACGGATTCTGATCGTCGGTGGTGTTGAGGTCAAATTTATAGCGCAGCAACGCCCGCGTGGCTGTGCCGAGTCCGGTAACCGATGCCACTGCCACCACTTTGCGCTGCGCACTCAGAGCCGGAATCAGCGATGAGTTGGCCGACGGGCTGTCCTGCAACAGTCGTCCCGATACCTCATCGCGAATGGTGAACCGAAAGGTGGTGAAGTTGAAATTATTGAACAGGTTGTTGATATCGGTCGTAACGGAATCTGCCGTTTCGGCGGCTGGGTTCAGGACGTACTGTGACAATGGCATGGCTGTGTACCGCTTCAGCAACGGGCTGAGGGCCTGCCGCATTGCTACATCTTTCACGAAGCGGTCGGTGCGAGTGCGGTTTTTGTTGAGATAGACATAATCGACATTCCAGGTATCGAACGGACCAGACTCCCGGCCATACGTTCGGAACCGGAAGGCAAAACCGGCGTGAAAAAACCGGGCGTTAGCAACGGGGATAAATGCCTGATAGAATATCCGGCTGGCATCCGGGCCATTCAGTTGGCGGGTGGAGTCAGGCCGTCCTGCATCGTTAATTGAGTACGTGACCAGCGAGTCGCCTTCGTTCTCGATTTGCCAGACCGTTCGCCACACGCCGGTATTGTCCAGAAACTGCACCGTGAGCGAATCGCCGGGGTCGGGTAGCTCGCCAACACCGCGCATCTGCCAGTAAAAGCTAAGAAAGATATTGTCCGTTGCCGCCAGTCCGGCCAGTGTGATGGGGCGCGATTGCAGCGTATCGGTATAGCCCTGTGAGAACCGATTGTTCTGCACGTAGGGCCGACCATTGGCAGCCAGCCCATCGAACGAAGCCACGCCCACTGTTGGCTGATTGTAGGCCATGGTGTTGTTGATATACACGCCACTGCCGGGTTGCCAGCGGGCCGGACCCGGTACCGATACGCCGGGCTGGGCGGGCAGGGTCACAACGCTCGAAAAATCATCAAAGAAAGGCAGTGACAACGGCGTTTGCGCCTGCATCGCCAGGGGCAAGCAGCAGGCAAGCAGCAACAACGTACCCGTCATACGCCGGACGCTAATCCGCCTAAACCAGTCTGGTAGATAAACTCTCATTTGATAAACGTACCGGAAGTCCGCTTACTGATCCGGCTCAACGGGACCCACAACCCAAATATCCATAGCCTCGCCCACGCGAATGCGTTCACCAGGCCGGGCTTCGGGCCGTTGTTTTACCACGGTGCCAACTTCCTTCTCGGGATCATCGACTGAAATTTTCGTGCCAACTTTCAGATTCGAGCCACGAATGGCGGCTTCGGCCTCGTCGAGTGGCAATCCTACAACGTCTGGAATAGCAAACATGGTATTACCCAGCCCGTCGCCAATTTCAAGGTCAATTTTGGCTCCTTTCGGTACGGGCGTTCCAGGGGCAATTTCCTGGCCGTTGTAGAGCTGGCGTAACACCGAATTTTGGGCTACGTCGGGTACGTAGTTTTGCTCGCCCAGTTCCAGCCCCATCGACCGCAGGCTCAGCTTCGCACTCATCAGCGTCAGGTCAGTAAGCGTTGGCATGGGTACTATTGGCGCCACGCGCTTGGTAATGGTCAGATAGATTTTGCGGTCTTCTTTCACTTTCGCGTTGGGGCGCGGGTACTGTTGCAGCACCGTAAGCGGCTGCGCGCCGACCACGAACGTACAGTCACTCACTTCGTAGCGGAGGTTGCGGTCGCTGAGCGTATTCTGCATCTCATCAAAGCTGAGCCGCGTTACGTCGGGTACGGTAATGGTCTGGCCGTGATTAGTCGTAAAAGGCAGATAGACAAAGAAAAAGGTCAGAAACAGCACCACAACGAGGGCCAGAATGATACCAATGTGCGTCAACAGGTCGGCTGTTGATCGGGTGCTGATTTTTGCCATTTGAGCAGGAATAGACTTATAGCCGGTGGGGCGTTTTACGTTATGCCGACAAATTTAGTGAAACCTTTCAGCGATTTGCCTTTGCGGTTCCAACACCTCACGGATTGGGCCGGTACCCACCAAACATCTTTTTGATGTATTTGCCAACGATATCGAACTCCAGATTGACGGTATCGCCAGCTTTAAGATCACGAAAGGTTGTGTGTTCGTAGGTATAGGGAATAATCGTGACCCGAAAGCTATCGGCTTCGGAGTTGAAAACGGTCAGGCTCACGCCGTTGATACAAATCGACCCTTTCTCGACGGTTACATTGTCGGCTTCGTCACGGTCATACCGGAAATCATACAGCCAGCTCCCGTCCATATCCTGAACGTTGGTGCAGATACCCGTCTGATCAACATGTCCCTGCACGATGTGACCATCAAACCGGCCATTGGCGGGCATGCAGCGTTCCAGATTAATCAGGCTCCCAATTTGCAGCTTGCCAAGACCTGTTTTTTGCAGTGTTTCGGCCACTGCCGTTACGGTGTAGCAATCATCGAACAAGCCCGTTACGGTCAGGCAAACGCCGTTATGGCTCACGCTCTGGTCGATGGTCAGTTCGGGGGTCAGCAACGATGCAACGGTAAACGTCAGGTTGGTGCCTTCTTCGGCAATGGCGGCTACGGTGCCAGTGGTTTCAACAATTCCAGTGAACATAAAAAAGGGAGAAAAATGGAAGAAAGGGAGTGGGGGAGTAAAAAGACGAGAGGTGACTTTTCCTTTTCTCCCCCTCGTCACTTTACTCCTTCTCCTCCCACCTAATCCCTTTTACGAACAGCGAACTGCCGAAGGGGGTTCGGGGTACCAGACGTTGCTCGGCGCGGACAACGTAATAGAGCGTTTCATTAACGAACGGGTGCGGCAGATACACGTCTGAAGTCGGCTGATCAGAACGGCTCCAACCCAGCCTGAGCTGCAACCGCTGCCACTGCCGGGTGAGCAAAATCAGGGGCGACAACGCGAGGCTCCAGTAGGTTGAGTCCTGTAACTGTAGTCCGATTTGGGGCAACAGTCGCACAAAATCGGCCCGGACAAACCGGCGCGTACTGCCAATAGCGAGGTCGTGCTGACCCCAGAAAACGCCGAATGCATTGTTGTTGCTCAGTAATAATCCGCCTGGTTTGAGTCGCTGGGCAATTTCGGTCAGCAGGCGGGTCAGAGCAGGATCATCGAAATAGCAGAATACGTCGTTACAGACAATGGCATCGTAGGTCTGGCCGGATGAGTAACTGACCAGTTCATTCAGATTCACCAGCGACACATCCAGCCCACGTTCGTGGCAGAACTGCACGGCATCAGTCGATCCGTCGATACCACGCAGGTTAGTGTATCCCCGTTTCCGCAAAAAGTCGAGCAAACCGCCCGTACCGCAGCCCGCGTCCAGAATAGCTACGTCCCGGCGAGGGCCAAACCGTTGTTCCAGATTCCGCGCAACGGTCTCGTGCAGGATACGGTACCACCACAACCGCTGCTCGATACGAAACATTTTCTCGTACTCATCCGACCGTCCAATCATGATTTACCTCTTATTTTTCTACATATGGCGGCAGACCACTGTGGGTCATGAACAGTTTGCCGATGTATTCGCCCAGTACGCCCAGAAACAGCAGCAGCAATCCCAGCCCGGTACCAAAGGCCCAGAGTACAATGCCCCAGCCTGACGCCGAAAACGCCCCCACCAGCCAGCCTATCAGCCAGACGAAACCCGCCAGCAATCCCAGCCCGAACAGCCCCGCGCCCAGTACCGTAAACCCCCGGATGGGCCAGAATGAATAGCCGATGAACACATTTAGAAACAAACCAATCAGTTTTCGGGGAGTGTAGTTAGACTGCCCTTCGGCGCGGGCGTGGTGCGGTACCGGCACACTCCCCACGTTGCGCGTGACCCGGAAAATCAGCCCGTCAATGTACGGATACGGTCCCCGGTACCGAATGATCTCATCGACAATTTCGCGCCGGATCAGCTTGAAACTTGACAGATACAGGTCAGACGGCTTGCCCAGCGAGTAAGTCGTAAGCGTGTTGACCAACCGGCTGCCGAGGTTCCGAATCCGGGTATGCTGTTTTTCGGCGTAGCAACTATATACCACGTCGTACTGACCGGTTTCGGCGGTTCTGAGCAGAATCAGGATGGTTTCGGGCGGGTTTTGAAAATCATCGTCGATGATAACGGTAAACTGCCCCTGAACGTGGTTCAGCCCGCACAGTACTGCGTTGAATTCGCCGAAGTTCCGGCGCAGCGAGATGAACGTAACCGTATTGTATTGTGTGGATAGTGCCTGACAAACCCGCTCTGACCCATCGGCACTGCCATCGTTCACCAGTACCACTTCAAACGCTATGCCTGTCAGGCAATCATGCAGCCGACTTACCAGCGGCCCAATGGTTGCTTCGCTGTTATAAACCGGGATGACGACAGACAGATACATAAAAAATTGGCAAATCAGTTGGCTCTACCCGACAGATAAGCTGGTACGCCATTGATTGTATCAATGATATACGTAGTCTCGTCGTCGGTCAGGGTTGGGTTCAGCGGCAGACTCACTACCTCACGGTGCTATTGCTCTGACACGGGTAGCGTCAGGCTGTGCCATTCGGGAAATGCCTGTTGCCGATGTGGTGGAATGGGATAATGCACATCGGTGCCAATACCCCGTTGCTGTAAATAGCCAATGAACCGGGTACGGTCAGAGTGACGTACCACAAACAGGTGCCAGGCATCCTGATCAATGGCATCGGCGGGGGGCAGCGTCAGTTTATCGGGGTTCAGTTCGGTCAGGTACCGCCGGGCCAGTTGTCGGCGTCGGTCGTTTTCGGCATCGAGTCGGGTTAGTTTCTCGCTCAGGATAGCGGCCTGAAGTTCATCCAGACGGCTATTCTGCCCTACGTACTGATTGTGGTATTTCTGGCCCGACCCATAGTTGCGCCAGTAGCGAAGCCGGTCGGCCAGGTCGTCGTCGTTGGTAGTTATGGCTCCGGCGTCGCCGAGAGCCCCGAGGTTTTTGGTCGGGTAAAAACTCCAGCCAGCGGCATCGGCCAGCCCACCCGCCCGGATGTTATTGTACATGGCACCGTGGGCCTGAGCCGCATCGGTCAACACCTGCAGTCCGTAGGTTGCGGCCAGCACATTGATGGGTTCCATGTTGCAGCAACGCCCGTACAGATGCACACAGAGAATCACCCGCGTTTTACTGGTAATGGCCGCTTCGATACGCTGAGGATCAATGTTGTAGGTGGTCAGTTTAGGTTCTACTAGCACCGGCGTCAGTCCGGCCTGCCGCACCGCCAATACCCCTGCCACATAGGCATTGGAAGCCATGATAACCTCGCTTCCCGGTGGCAGTTCCCAGGCTTTAAGCGTCAGGGCAAGTGCGTCCAGGCCATTGGCCACGCCAATGCAGTGACGCGTCTGGCAATAGTCGGCAAAACTCACCTCAAACTGTTCAACCTCGCGGCCAAGTACAAACCAACCCGATTCCGCAACCCGGCGCATTGCCCGCTGAATACCGTCCTGATGGAACTCGTTGACTCGTTTTAAATCCAGAAAAGGAATCATTAGGATTAGTTAATCTCGGCCAGTTCGGCTCGCACTGAACCGGTCAGGGTGGGATATGGCTCGTCGATGTAATCGTTAACGTCATACAGCTGATTGGACACTACCAGCAAAATAGCATCGTCTGTAAATTCATCCATCGTATGCCAGTCTTCGGGTTCCAGCACCAGACATTTTCGGGGATTATCGAGCAGAAAGTATTCCTCCTGCTGACCATTATGATTATACACCCGGCAGCTTCCGCTTACGCAGACCAGGGCATTCCAGGTTTTATGGTGCCGATGGCCCGCCCGCACCTGATTGCCTGCCCGATATATGTAAAACACCCGCTGAATGGGGCCGGGAATAATATCTTCAAAAACGGTTAGGTTGCCGCGTTCCGAGAAAACCGTCTTTAATTCGTATAGTTGAGGCATATAATGGCGAGTAGAAGTGTGTCTCCGATTTTCAAGCCCTAAATGTATTAAAAAGGCATTAAAGCACCGAAGAATTAGTCGTTGAGTCCAGCAGTCTGCGAGGCAGGTTTTGGTAATATTGCATCCGATACGCATCACTACCTGGCAAAATTACGTTTTCGCGCATGAAATTGAATCGACTTATCCTCCTCATAGTGCTGCTCGCCCTGAGCC
>JBBRUB010000162.1:0-7221 GCA_038248175.1 Cytophagales bacterium
GGCGAACACAAAACCGTGCTGCCCTACCGTATCGTATCGAGTTTCGTAATGGGCAGTCAGCGCGTCTATGACTTTATTGACGACAACCCCGCCGTGGCCATGAAACAGGCCAGTTACACCAACGACACAGCCATTATTCGGCGCAACCCCAAAGTCACGGCCATCAACTCGGCCATCGAAATAGATTTGACGGGCCAGGTTTGCGCTGATACCATTGGTACCATGCAATACTCCGGCGTGGGCGGGCAGATGGATTTTGTGCGCGGGGCTACGCTCTCTGAAGGTGGCAAGCCCATCATTGCACTACCCTCAGCCACCAGCAAAGGGCTGAGCAAAATCGTATCTCACCTCAAAGAAGGCGCGGGCGTAACAACCACCCGCGCCCACGTCCATTACATCGTAACCGAATACGGCATTGCCGACCTCTACGGCCAGAACCTCCGCCAACGCGCCCGCGCCCTCATCAACATCGCCCACCCCGACCACCGCGAAGAACTGGAGCGGCAGGCATTCAGCCGGTATGGAAGTTTGTGATTTCATAATCCCACCACCTGCCCCGTGCTGCTCACCAACTCGGCGGGCAGATTTGCGAGAATTTCGGCTTGCAGTACGTTGATGAGCTGGCGTTTCAGGAAACTACGGTGCATGACCAGGCTGACTTCGCGCACGGGCCGAGGGGCAATGAACGCACGGAGTTTTGCCTGTCGGCTGGGGCGCATGTCCAGCGTGGCCAGATACGGCAAGAGCGTGAATCCACCCTGCCGGTCAATGAGTTTGATGAGCGTTTCGAGCGAGCCGGTTTCGTAGTGGAGACTCGTTGGATTTTGCTTTGTGCCATTGTTGGTCTGCTGATCGGCCCCGCAGAGGTTCACAACCTGGTTGCGGAAACAATGGCCTTCGGTCAGCAGCCACAGCCCGTCGGTTTGCAGGTCGGCAGCGGTTACGGTTTCGTTGTGTAACAGCGGATGGTCGTCTGCCGTATAGACCACGAACGGCTCCTGAAACAGCGGAATTTCGCTAATGCCGGTCTCACCAAGGGGCGTTACCACAATGCCTACGTCAATGAGGCCGGTGCGCAGCCGCTCCACAATCTGCTCGGTCATGAACTCCTCGATGCGCACCGATACGTCGGGATACATATCAATAAATTCGCCGATGAAGTACGGGAGCAGATACGGGGCCAGCGTTGGGATGATACCAATGCGGAGGTGTCCCCGCAGTTCGTTCTTCGATTCGTTAACGATTTCGGGGATTCGCCGGGCCGCCCGTAAGATCTCCCGCGCCTGACTCAGGATGGCCACGCCCGTTTCTGTCGGCACAACGGGCTGTCTGGAGCGGTCGAAGATCAGGACGCCCAGTTCGTCCTCCAGTTTCTGAATCTGCATACTGAGCGTAGGCTGCGTGATGTGGCAGGCATCAGCAGCGGCAGAAAAATGCCGGAACGTATCAACGGCAACGATATAATCGAGTTGGGTCAGTGTCAAAGGAATGAGGAATCGGCCCGCCGAAGCGGATAAATGATGAATGGACTGGAGCGTCTCCTGTTTAACTCATCAGGCATCATCCATAATTCCATTACTTTTACAGTATGAAACCATATCGGCTTTTTATCTTCCTGCTTTTACTGACTGGCACTTATAGCGTTGCCCAGTCTGAAAAATCTTCGAATCCAGCAGCGCCGGGTTTTGATGCGGCTGGGTCTGACGCCCGCGCCGTACAAATTGCCGACGAGGTAATGGCCGCAATGGGTGGCCGCAAAGCCTGGGATAATACACACCTGATTAGCTGGAATTTCTTCGGTGCCCGGCACCTGATCTGGGATAAGTGGACCGGCAACGTGCGGGTCGATAACCTAAAAAACGATCAGACGGTACTCCTCAACGTGAACAACGATAAAGGGCGGGTATTCAAAAACGGAGCCGAACTAACCGAGCCGGATTCGGTAGCGAAGTACGTAAAACAGGCCAAAGCTGCCTGGATCAACGATTCGTACTGGCTTGTCATGCCCTTTAAACTCAAAGATTCGGGCGTGACGATCAAGGCTGTCGGCGAAGAAACTACCCAGGATGGTAAAGCCGCCGACGTGCTGCAACTGACCTTTAAAGGCGTGGGCGTAACACCCAATAACAAGTACAAGGTCTGGGTCGATAAGGCGTCGCGTCTGGTTTGGCAGTGGGCATATTACCCGAAGTTTACCGACGAAAGACCTGGTTTCACCCTGCCCTGGACCGACTACCAGAAACACGGTAACATCCTGCTCTCCGGCGAGCGGGGCCAGCGCGACCTAACCGACATTCGGGTGTTTTCGGGCTTACCCGGCGAAGTATTCAGCAACTTTTCCCGCCCGGATTTAAGCCGATATTAGGTAAACAGTTATGAATTGTGAGTTATGAATTGGCTGACGCATTTGTTGTTTGCACACCAGTTAACTCATAGCTCACAACTCATAATTCATAACTCCCTTGACCCTCCCCGCCGATCATATCCGCCTGTTATTTGGCCTGAAACTCCGTCAGCTACGCCTTGACCGTAAGCTTTCGGTTAGTGAACTGGCGCAAAAGGCGGGCTTGTCGGTGTCGTACGTGACCGAGATCGAGAAGGGACGCAAATACCCGAAGGCCGATAAGATTTCAGCCCTGGCAAATGCTATACAGGTTGATTACGACACGCTGGTTTCGCTGAAACTGAGCCGGAAGATGGAGCCAATTTCGGACCTGCTGCGCTCAAAATTCCTGACCGAAGTACCGCTCGAACTCTTCGGCATTGACCCCTCTGATTTGCTCGAACTCCTGGCCGAAGCCCCTACCAAGGTCAGTGCCATGATCCGTACGTTCATGGACATTGCCCAGAGCTACAACATGAGCGTGGAGCGGCTGTACCAGACCATGCTGCGGTCGTATCAGGAAATGCACGACAATTATTTCCCCGATATTGAAGCCGACGCCGACCGCTTCCTGAGCGAGTTTGCGCCCGCCGGTCGGGCAGTCGATGAGCCGCTGCTGACCAACCTACTCAAGACCCGGTATAACGTACACCTCGTCCAATTCGACCCGCTTACCCAGCCCGAACTGGCTCCGCTTCGGTCAGTCTATCGCAGCGAAAAAAAGACGCTGCACCTGAATACCGGACTGACCACTGAGCAGCGGGTGTTTATTCTGGCGCGGGAGGTAGGCTTTCAGTTTCTAAGCCTGAAAATTCGTCCGTACACGTATTCGTGGGTCGATGCCGACTCGTTCGAGCAGATTCTGAATAATTACAAAGCGTCGTATTTTGCCGGTGCCGTGCTGATTCGTCGCGACGCACTCGTGGCCCGGCTTGCGGACCTATTTGCCCGCCCGACCTGGAGTAACGACGCCTTTCTGGCATTGATTCTGGAGTTTGGAGCCACGCCGGAGCGATTTTTTTACCGACTCAGCAACGTCTTACCCAGCACGTTTGGCATTGACCAGTTGTTTTTTTACCGGTTCAACAATACGGTTGGTAAAACAAACTTTAAGATCACGAAAGAGATGCACCTCTCACGACAGCAGGGGCCGCGCGGCATGGTGGATGAGCATTACTGCCGCCGGTGGGTTGCCCTGACCATTCTGGAAGAGCTACAGATGGCCCAGCAACAATCCGATTTTGAGGGATCCCTTTGCCGGGTTCAGTTGTCGGAATACGCCGATTCGGGGTTGCAGTATCTGATTGTGTCGGTGGCGCACCCATCACAGACCGGCGCGGGCGAAGCAGGAAGCCGGGAAAACATGAGCGTGTCGATGTGTTTTGCCGTTAACGATACCCTGCGCAGTCAGATGGCCTTCCTGAACCCACCCCATAATGCCTCGCTTCCCTTCCGGGTGGTGAACGAAGCCTGCGAACGCTGCGGTATTTTCGACTGCCGCGAACGAGTTGCCGCCCCTACTGTACTACAAAAGAAACGTCAGTTTGCAAGCCTGAAACAGGCCGTAGCGCAGTTGCCGTAACAATCTTCACTTTGCCTTTCGCAGATAGAAAACAAATCCGTTGCGCTCGCCGGTTTTTCGGACGTCGGGCAGGGAATCGAGGTGGGTGGGCGTTTCCTGACTTTTGCGGATGAACCAGACATCTTTGTCGATACGTCCGTGCAGCAGCCAGTCCTGGTTGTAGGATTTTGGGTTGATAACGGGCGACTTTCGGGTGTAGAAAAATGGGCCGTAGCTGTGATATCCGTAGGTTTTGACATACACATCTTTCCCCTGTGCCTGCTCAAAATAACGCATGGCCGTGGCCTGCGAGAGTCCTTCGATACGCCCAATGAAAAACCACAGCGTCAGCGTTACGAACGCGGCCATACCCACAAACAGCACCGTTGCCGCCCGCGCCACCTGCCGGTGCCGGAACCAGTAAATGGTAACGGCCAGCAGCCCCAGCAGCCATATACCGGGCAGCACCTCCCAGCCTGTCCAGTTCACGGGGGCGTTAAGGTTACCCTGCGTGAACGGGTCCTGATCGGCAAACTGTTTCACGATGTCCATGCGCTGCGCCAGAATCGGGGCGGCAATCGTGGCCAGTACATAAATACTCCCAACGGCAATCAGTCCCGCCCGCAGATAGTTGCCAAACGGAATCTTGCGTTCTTCTATCTGCGTCAGTGTCAGCGCGGCTAAGTAGGTAATGGGAAAATAACAAAGCGACGAATAATGCACGATCTTCGACTGCACGATGGTAAACAGCACCAGCACCACACCGAACAGGATAATCATCCACCGTCGAAAATCGCGCTGAAAATTACGCTCGATAAACAGGGGTCGGAATGCCCGCAAGGCGAAGATGGACGCCGGGAAACAGCCCACCAGCAGGATAATGACATGGTAGCCGGGAAAGCCGCCGTGGCCCGCGTCGGGCGTGGTGAGCAGCCGAATGCTATACGCAATAAAGGCGTTGATAAACTCCGGGCCGTGCTGCTGCACCTCGAGCCCCACCCACGCCAGCGGCAGCACCGACGCCACCAGCAGAAAGATTAGCCCCTGCCATACCGACAAAAACCACCGCAACCGTCCCAGCAGCCAGTATGCCAGCACCGTCAGGCCCAGCACCAGCAAGGCCACCGGCCCTTTGGTCAGTATAGCCAGCCCCAGCGCAACCCCGCCGATAATAAGGTACGTCCACTCCCTGCGGGGTACAATCAGCCGCGTACCCAGTTCTTCCCGTTTCCAGGCAGCAAAAATCAGGTTGACCAGACTGATAAAGATAAACAGGTTGAACACCGGATCGATAATACCCGAACGGAAATACAGATGCGGCAACACCGACCCCAGATACGCCAGCGACCAGAGTACCCCGAAGCGATGCCCGTGCAACTTGGTACCGATGTGATACAAATAGACCAGCGTCACGATGCCGCAGAGGGCATTGGGCAGCCGGGCCGTGAATTCACTTACGCCAAATACGTTCATCCAGAATGCCTGAAGCCAGAAAAATAGCGGGGGTTTTTCGTAAAAAGGCTGGTAATCGATATGAACGCGGCCATAGTCGCCGAGGACGGTCATTTCGCGGGCAGCTTCGGCAAAGTTGATCTCGTCCCAGTCAAACAGGCGAACGCCCCCCAGGAACGGCAGAAAAAACAACGCGCTAACCCCAACGAGCAGCAGAGAAAAGACTAACTTTTGATTCATGGAGGGCAAAATTAGGGCAAAAAAAGGGTTGGGACACAGAGATGCACAGAGAAGCACAGAGTTACACAGAGAAAAAAAGGTTGAGAAAAAAACTCTGTGAATCTTTGTGTCTTCTTTGCGTATCTCTGTGTCCCAATTGGTATGTCTCAATATCCCAAAAGAAAAACTCATGCTTCAGAATCACTCATTCAATGACCTCCCGGCCCGCGCTCAGCTACAGGCCCATTATAACCAAATCAAGGACCGGCAGATGCGCGATCTGTTTGCCGATGACCCACAACGCTTCGAAACCTTCTCCCGCCAGTTTGACGACATCCTGCTCGACTTCTCGAAGAACCGTATTACCGCCGAAACGCTAAGCCTGCTGCTACAGCTTGCCAAACAGGCAGGATTGAAAGATGCCACCGAAAAAATGTTCTCCGGCGATGTCATCAACCAGACCGAAGGCCGCGCCGTGCTGCATACTGCCCTGCGCAACCGCAGCAATACGCCCGTGATTGTGGACGGGCAGGACGTAATGCCCGACGTAAACGCCGTGCTTGAACGGATGAAAACCTTTACCGAACGCGTCCGGTCAGGCGCGTGGACGGGTTATACGGGCAAGGCCATTACCGACGTCGTCAACATTGGCATTGGCGGGTCGGACCTCGGGCCCGTCATGGTCACCGAAGCCCTCAAACCCTACGCCGACGACAAAAAGCTGCGCGTGCACTTCGTCTCCAACATCGACGGGACGCACATTTACGAGACGTTGCAGGTGGTGAATCCCGAAACGACGCTGTTTCTGATTGCGTCCAAGACCTTTACCACGCAGGAGACCATGACCAACGCCCAGACCGCCCGGCAGTGGTTTCTGGACAACGGCGGCACCAACAGCGACGTAGCCAAACACTTTGCGGCCCTGTCCACCAACCAGTCAGCCGTCGAGAAATTCGGGATCGACCCGGCCAACATGTTCGGGTTCTGGGACTGGGTGGGTGGCCGCTATTCGCTGTGGTCGGCCATTGGGCTGTCCATTGCGCTGTATGTAGGGTTCGACAATTTCGAAGAGTTGCTGGCCGGCGGTCACGACATGGATAATCACTTCCGCAACGCGCCGTTCGACCAGAACCTGCCCGTGATTCTGGCCCTGATGGGTATCTGGTACAATAACTACTTCGGGGCGCAAACCGAAGCTATTCTGCCCTACGACCAGTCGATGCATCGGTTTGCGGCTTACTTTCAGCAGGGCGATATGGAGAGCAACGGCAAATCGGTGGACCGCAATGGTCAGCCCGTCGATTACCAGACCGGGCCGATTATCTGGGGTGAACCGGGTACCAACGGACAGCACGCCTTTTACCAGTTGATTCACCAGGGTACGAAGCTGATTCCGTGCGATTTTCTGGCTCCGGCCATCAGTCAGCGGCCCATCGGCGAACATCACAAGATTCTGATGGCCAACTTCTTTGCGCAACCCGAAGCCCTGATGAACGGCAAGACCGAAACCGATGCCACCGACGAACTCCGCCAGGCAGGCAAGAGCGACGAAGAAATCGGGAAACTGGCTCTGTTCAAGATGTTTCCCGGCAACCGGCCCACCAAC
>JBBRUB010000163.1:0-7218 GCA_038248175.1 Cytophagales bacterium
GTTCGTACCCATCGAGCGCGAGAACGTGAGTAACCTGCTGAACGAGCGTAAGATTGTCCGTTCCAGCGTAGCGCAGTTCAAAGAAGGTGAAAACCTGCCTCCACTCCTCTTTGCCGGCATTATTCTGGAAGGGGGCGTGGTTTCATACGACGCCAATATCATGACGGGGGGCGGTGGTGTGCGCTATTTTGGTGCGGGCAGTTCCACCAGATACCGACAGGACCGCGTAACGGTTTATCTGCGGGCAGTGGCGACCAAATCGGGTAAGATTCTAAAAACCATTTATACCTCAAAAACCCTGCTCTCGCAGTCCATCGACGCCAGTTTGTTCCGTTACGTAACCTTCAAACGGCTGCTGGAAGCTGAAACGGGCATTACCACCACCGAGCCGGGGCAGATGGTCGTGACCGAAGCCATTGAAAAAGCGGTGTATGGTCTTATCATCGAAGGCGCGAAAGACGGTTTATGGGCAGCCGCCGACACGGCCAATGCCAGTATGAAGCGCGTCATGGACGAGTACGAAAAGGACAAACAGGTAATGAGCGAGACCGACGTATTTAATGTTCGGCCTGAGCGGGTACCCGCCCGTGTTAGCCTGCAGCCCTACGCGGGCGTTTGGCAGTACAGCGGAGACTACGCCCGCAAAACACCCCGCCTGGGCTACGGTCTTTCGGCAGATATTTTCCTGACACCGCAGTTTGGTTTCCAACTCAACGGTGGCATCAGCACGCTGGAGAGTCAGGACGCGTTCAGCACCAATATTGGCACGCTGGAGGGCAATCTGGTCTTCAGGCCGCTACCCAACCAACGCTGGACACCCCTGCTCTTTGCCGGGGGCGGCCTTGTTACCCGGCGTGGCAACGGACCAACTGAATTTCGGGGCAGCACGTACTACCAGCTAAACGGGGGCGTGGGTGTGCAGTACTTAGCCAGTCAGAGAATTGGGTTTCGCTCCACGTTTTCTATGAACCAGTTGCTTACCGACGAGATTGACGGTAGGACCATCGGTGCCCGCAACGATTATTACCTGCGGGGCAGTCTTGGTCTGGTTATCAATCTGGGCCGTTTTGGCCAGAAAGCCAGACCAGTAACAACACCGGCTAAACCCGCTGTAAAAGCCCGGTCAGCAGCCACCAGACCCGCACCAGCCACTACCCCACCGCGTAACTAACACAGTGTCACCAAAAAAAGCTTTTCTCTCCTTCGGATTATCAGTGATGAAATACCTTCTCTATCTAACCTTTCTAATTGCCGGCCTTACCGGTCTCTGGAGTTGCAACGAAGATACTTACGTTGATCCTCTTCAGCTTACCAGTATCCGGGGTCGGGTGCTGTTCAGTGCCAATCAGCAACCCGCCCGCCGGGCCACGGTCCGGCTCACGCCCGGTGGCCGTCTCGTAACTACCGATTCGGCGGGCGCATTCCGGTTCGATAGTGTGCTGGTGGGCAACTACACCGTACAGGCGTCGCTAACCGGCTACGGTACCGAAGTGGCCACGGTAGCCGCCAGCGTTGACACCTCGCCCCTATTGACGATTCTTCTTACCGACGACAGGACCCAGAACCGACCATCCAGCCCGCCAACGCTCGTGGCTCCAGCCATCAACAGCACCACCCAGTCGAATACGGTGACGCTGAAATGGACCGCCACCGATCCCAACCGCGACACGCTTACCTACGACGTTCTGTTATTCAGGGGCGGCAGTACCACACCAACCTCCTCGTTTACCAGCATCCGAACCGATTCGCTCGTGGTCAGTCTGGACTATAACACGCCGTACCTGTGGCAGGTAATCGTAAAAGATGGTGTGAATACCGTAAATGGTCCGGTTTGGTCGTTCAGGACGGGTAGCTTCCCCGACTATGCTTATCTGTTTACCCGGCGCATCAACAACCAGTTCCAGATTTTCGGAGCCAATGCCACGCGTGGAGCCGCGCAGTTTACCAGTGAGGGTAGTAACTGGCGACCCATTGCCAGCCCTAACCGGCAACTGATTGCTTATATCTCGAACGTTGATACCGATTTGCATTTATATACCCTGAACGCCGACGGCAGCAATACACGCCGGGTCACAACCGTACCCATCGGCGGTATTTCTTCGGCTGATCTGTCCTTCGCCTGGTCGCCGGATGGTACCCAGCTATTGTACCCCAGCAACAACCGGCTGTATGCCGTTCGGTTAGACGGTACGGGTTTACGGATTGTGGCTCAGGCTCCAGTTGGCCGGGTGTTTGCGGGTTGCGACTGGACCCCGCAGGGCAACCGCGTGGTTGCCCGCACCACCAGTACCGGTGTCTATGACAACGAAATTTCCGTTTATCCAGCCGAGGGCGGTGCAGCTACGTCGGTGCTGATCCGCAGGCTAAACCGGGTAGGTAATCCGGTGTTTTCGGTGGATGGCCAGCAGCTTGTATTCACCATCGACATCAGCGGTTTTCAGAATGAGCAGGGCCGCCAGCTCGACGCCCGGATATTCCGTTTTGATCTTGCTTCCGGTGACCTGACCGACTTATCGCTTGTTCAGACCAACAACAACCAGACACAGAACAAGCCTGCTGGAACCAACGACGTTGATCCGCGTTATTCGCCCAACGGTGCAAAGTTGGTTTTCACCAATACCGATAACACGGGCAACGGTGTGCGGTCGGTGTTTACGTCAGACCTCGACGGGCGTAACCGGCAGCAACTATTTACCCCTGCCGAAATGCCGTACTGGCGATAGAAGAGAAGAAGGGAGTAAAGGGAGAAGGGGCTGATGCATCATTTTGTTCGCGTCAGCCCCTTCTCCCTTTACTCCCTTCTCCTTTTTACCTTCCTTTGCACCATGACCCAAACCCTAAAAGATGCGTTGCAAAAAGCCGCTTCATTCTGTGCCTATCAGGAACGAACGCAGCAGGAAGTGCGCAACCGGCTGAAGGAATGGAGCGTCTGGGGAGACGATGCCGAAGAAGTCATTGCCGAACTTATTACGCAGAACTACCTTAACGAAGGGCGGTTTGCCAAAAGCTTTGCGGGCGGCAAATTCCGGGTCAAAGGCTGGGGAAAACGCAAAATACAGCAGCACCTCAAGCAACGCGGCATTTCGGGCTATAACCTCGAACAGGCCATGCGCGAAATTGCACCCGACGATTACCGGCAAACCCTGACCGACCTGCTCGACAAAAAACGCCGGACTCTGCGCGACGATAACCCGCTTGTTGTCAAACAGAAGCTAATTCGGTACGCCATGAGCCGGGGCTACGAAAGCGACCTGATTTTTGCCGTTCTTGGGGCTGATGACTGAGTTTCTCCATTCCTGTCTTACGTAGTTATATGCCCCGCCTGTTTGTGGATACCGAACGCATGAGTAACCTGACCAGCGGTCTGGGACAGGTATGTCTGCATCTGGGACAGGAACTGGTACGGCAACGGCCACCGGGCTGGGAAATTACGTTTCTGGTACCGCCCAAACAGGTCGGCGTGTTTGGTCCATCGGTCAGGTATATCGTAGCAAAGTGGTGGCACCGGTGGTGGCGTCCGTGGCGGTTTGATGTTTGGCACTGCCTGCATCAGGGATCACAAATGCTACCGACGTTGAACAAAACGAGACTTATTTATACCGTACTCGATCTAAACTTCCTGTCGTTACCGCAATACTCCGACCAACGTAAGCAGGGAAAAAAGAGCCATTACCAACGCTGCATTGACCGCGCTGCCACCGTAACGACCATTTCGACCTTTGTGGCGCAGGACGTTCGGCAGCAGTTAGCAGTACCGGACCATACGCCCGTTAACGTGATCTATTGCGGCATCGACACGCCAGCTACCCGTTCAGAAACGACTCAGCTGACTGTCTTCGGAGAGCCATCATTCCACCTCCCCGGACCGTTTTTGCTCTTCGTCGGTTTTTTGCAGCCGTACAAAAATGTGCATACCATGCTGCCACTATTGGTAGCGTTTCCGCAGTACCAACTGGTGCTGGCCGGGCCGGATAACCCCGCTTACCGTGAGCAGATACTGGAACAGGCGCGGCAATTGGGCGTAGCTGACCGGTTGGTTTTGCCCGGCCCCGTCGATGAAATGACCAAATGGTGGCTCTACGCCCATTGCGATGCGTTTTTGTTTCCATCGCTGCACGAAGGTTTCGGCCTGCCCGTTGCCGAAGCCATGTCGTTTGGGAAACCCGTATTTTCATCAGCCAGCAGCAGCTTACCCGAAGTAGGCGGCACCGAAGCGGTCTATTTCCCGGACTTCGCCCCCGATACCGTCGTGAACACGTTCAGGCTGGGCATGGAAACATACCGGAACGACCCGGCTATGCCAGAGCGGCTTCGGCACCAGAGCAATAAGTTCAGCTGGGCCACCGCTGCCGCCGAGTACTGGGCGTTGTATAATCGGGTCATGTAGGCCGCATCGCATCGGCGCACCAACTCTTGTGCGATCAGCCGCGATACGACCTACACCCGCACGGCTTCCAGGACGTGGCAAAATGAGTTGATGGGCGCGTGGGTGGTCTGGTAACCCAGTTGTTGCAGATACGCGGCAAAGTGGCCTACGTTGTTCTGCTCCGTGTCCAGATCGTGTACCTCGATGGTCATGCGGATAATCCGTTGAATCAACGCGGGATCGGTGTTGTACATAATGTCGTATTCGCTGCCTTCGCAATCGAGTTTCAGTAAGTCGATGGTTTGAAGATTGTGCTGCCGGATGATGTCGCCAAGCGTAATAGCAGGTACAGTCAGGCGGTGGGTGTTGTTATCGTTGAAGCCGGAAAATACTGACGCCACGACCTGACTATCATCTTCGGCTTCGGCAAAAAGGTCAACTGTTTCGAGGGGTTTGCCCGTTACCGCCCGTTGATAGAGGGTCAGGCATTTCGCCAGCCGGGGGTTTCGGTCAATCGTTTCGTGCAGCATCTGCACATTGGCAGGCATCGGCTCGTAAGCGTATATGATGGCCGCTTCAATTTTTGACAGGAGTTGAATCCCGAAAAACCCCACATTGGCTCCAATGTCGATAACAACGGGTTTGGCAGGCAACTGCCGTACCAGCCTATCGATCTCATAGACATCGGTCATAAAAATCTCCTTGAACACCAGGTACAGGCTGTTCGGCACCCGAAACAAGATGGGAAGCGGCCTTGTTGTAAATTGAAAATCCCGATGCTGACGGTCTTTTTTATGAAACAGATACTCGCCGGGGTTAGCAATGTGTTGCCACAGGCGGGCGTATCGACGTATTCCGCTAACGGGCATAGGCTCAGGGGCGTTTTTGAGTTACCAACATAATCATTCCGGGCGTAGTTTTGTATCCGTGCGATACTATTTACTGAATCGCCTTTATTTTCCTGAACGCTTATATTCTCGTACTATGCACCATTTTCGACTTGTTTTCTTCATTGGGCTGGTTAGTCTCAGTGCGTGTTCGCGCAACCCCGTCACGGGCAAACGCGAAGTGATTCTGATGTCGAAAGATCAGGAAATTGCCCTCGGCAACGAATCGCACCCGTCGGTAGTGGCTACAATGGGCATTTACGAAGACCCTAAATTACAGGCATTTGTCAACGAAAAAGGCAAAGCAATGGCCCAAATCTCACACCGGCCCGACCTGCCCTACCAATTTTTCATTGTCGATTCGCCGGTGGTTAACGCCTTTGCCGTGCCGGGAGGTTACGTTTATTTCACGCGCGGCATCATAGCCCATTTCAATAACGAAGCCGAATTTGCGGGCGTCCTGGGCCATGAGATTGGCCATATCACCGCCCGGCACTCGGCCCGGCAGCAAACATCGCAACTCTTCGGTACGGCAGGGCTGATTCTGGGTTCGGTACTGTTAGACAAAACCGGTCAGCTTACCGAAGCCGCATCGCAGGGACTCCAACTGGCCCTGATGGGCTACAGCCGCGCCCACGAATCGGAGTCCGACGAACTGGGTGTTGAGTATTCCAGTAAGATTGGCTATGACGCCAAAGAAATGGCCGACTTTTTTGGGACTATCAAACGCATTCAGGACAGATCGGGGCAGGCCATTCCTGAATTTCAGTCCACCCACCCCGACCCCGGCAACCGGCAGGCGCGGGTTAAGGAGTTAGCCGCCCAATACCAGCAGAAGAACCCCGGCAGCTATGAAGTTGACCGCGAGAACTACCTGCGCCTGATCGAGGGAATCATTGTGGGCGAAGACCCCAAACAGGGCTTTGTGGAGAACGATTACTTTTACCACCCCGAACTGAAATTTAAGTTCCCGGTACCGCGCGGCTGGCAGCACCAGAACGCGCCCACGCAGTTTCAGATGGGACCCAAAGACGGAAAATCAGCCATGATTCTGATGCTGGCCAAAGGCAACACGCCCGATGCAGCCGCGCAGGATTTCATTACAACGCAAAGACTGACCGTTCTGCAAAACGAGAAAACGACTATCAATGGCAACCCGGCAGTTATGGTCGTGTCCCGACAGCAGCCGCAGCAACAACAGCAGGGCCAGCCGCAACAACAGCAGAACCCCAACGAGCAGTTGCAGATTGCGTCGTGGTTTATTCAGTACGGCAACACGATCTATGGGCTGCACGGGCTGGCTCAGGCAGGATCGTTCAACAACTCGTTCGACACGTTCCGGCAGGTGGCGGGTGGTTTTCGCGCCCTCACCGACCCCAATAAACTAAACCGCCAGCCCGACCGCATCCGCATCAAAGCCGCCCCGCAAGACGGTTCATTTGCGCAGGTCATGGCCACCCTCGGTATGCCCGCCACCCGGCTCGAAGAACTTGGCACCCTCAACAGCCTCAAAGCCGACGACCGCATCACTCGCGGAACCCTGCTGAAAACCATTGGTCGATAGTTCTTCTGCTGAGTACACGCAAAAATCCGCCGTACAATGCTGTACGGCGGCTTTTTGCGTGATGCCTACATTCTCTGTTATGCGACCTCCAACTCTACCATTGCTGGATGCACCATTCGCGTTGATGCCTTCAGAATTTCAATACCGACAATCATACCATCAGCATCGTAGTCGATGATCGTACCTGGTCGTTCTTCATCACTCTCTTCAATCTTCGTCTCTGTTAGTCGGATATATAGTATATCGACCTCACGATCATATCTCACCCTCATAGTACCTGCGTATTTTCGACGTCAAATAAACGGTTTTCGCAACGTTTGGTTGCTTTTCCGTATTAACGCATACTCTCACCTTGACTTTAGCCTTTTGGGAATGCCCTAAATTGGCTTGTTTAGGCGAAA
>JBBRUB010000164.1:0-7206 GCA_038248175.1 Cytophagales bacterium
AGTTCTTTGGTGCGCAGCAGGTCGTCGTTCGTGGCGTGGGGGTCCAGTACAATCGGGATGACCTCATCGGTATTTTCGAGTTTCATGCCCGACGCCAGCAGGAACGTCAGGGCTTTCAGCACCCGCGAGCCGGTTCCGCCAATAGCGAATACAAATAATTTAGCCATGTGTTATTTTTTTTTGGGCCACAGAGATGCACCAGGACGCACAGTTATACATTTCGATGAAATAGGGTAATTTTCTTTGTTACTCTCTGTGCGACCTGGTGCATCTCTGTGTCGAAAAACTATTTCTACTTCGACGGCCAGAGCATGGGCCGGTGTTTAGCGTTGCTGCTGAATCTTTTCATAATCATCGAGATAAAAAAGAAAATTAC
Source organism: Cytophagales bacterium (assembly GCA_038248175.1). GTDB lineage: Bacteria > Bacteroidota > Bacteroidia > Cytophagales > Spirosomataceae > Spirosoma. The sequence continues at coordinate 377 of JBBRUB010000164.1, forward strand.
CGCCGTGAGCAGGGCCATCGTGAAGGCAAAACTGACAAATACGCTCACGCCCTGGTCGAAAAACAGGCCCTGGTCGGGGTCGGCATCAACGCGCAGAATTTCCTGTGCGGCTTTTTGGTAGCACGTAATGAGCGTGATAACAAACAGGGTTAGCGCACTCACACCCAGCATGGTCAGCCAGCTACCGAAGCCGCTGAAACTGACTTTGTTGAACGGCCAGATATAAAAGGCAACCGCTACCAAAAAAGCAACGCCAACGGCGGTCCAGGTCAGGGGAGACAGGAGTTCTTCCTGATACAAATCTTCCAGCAACGCGCTGTTAACGAACAGATTGTAGAAATTGTAAAGTGATTCTTCCATGGTTTAATGAGTGAATTACGAATGAGTGAATGATAGAATACCGTCCGGTGCCTTCTCAAGCGAAGCTATTCTATCTTTCACTCATTCCATCATTCTAAATTAAGCGTTAGCGTGAAATAAGCAGGTTGGTTGGTAGGATTATAGGCGCGTTCGACGCCCTGTAACAGGTTTTGCAGACCAAAGGTAGTCGTAGCATCGGGCGAACTGTCGGTTATGGTGCTGGTTTGGGCAATCCAGCGGGGTGGAAACTGTCGGCGGAGCCGAATAATAGCGGGGCGGTCGCCACGGGCGGGGCGGGTGGTGGTCAGCAATAGCTTGTGCGTTGTGCCGTTGGCCCCGCTGTACGGTTGTACCGCCGTTACCCGAAAATCGTCTTTGCCCGTCACTACGTACTGACTCGCATTGGTTAACAACGACGCGGGCAGGTGCAGATTGGACAGGTCAACGGCCACGGGAATAGTCAGGCTTTTGTCCGCTACGTCGGGCTGCACATCGGTCAGGCTGTGGATGGCTTTGGCGCGGCTGCGAGTCTCATCGTCGCTCTTTTTGAAGCGGCCCTTGCGGGCGGGATCGTTGACGAGTGCCGTATAAAACGGCTCGGCAGACGCGCTGCCACCGGTCTCGAAAAACCACGAATCTTCGTAGCCCGGCAACTGCTCGAACTGCCGGATTTGCTGATACGCCGGGTCGTTGAGGAGCCGCTGCATGGTTTCTTTACGACCAATCAGACAGAGATAATAAGGCCGGTCACCTTTGTACGTCTTCTTCGCGTTGTTCCAGCTATAATACGTCCCGTCGAAACCGGCGGTCATTTTCAGCACCAGCATCGAATGCGTATTGGCGTAGGGATTGAATACTGTGGTCATTAGCGAACTGGCCGCGTCAAGCGTTTTCTGCGCACTCATACCCGCCAGTTTCGGATCGGAATAAATCAGGTCCGACACCAGAATGCTTAGGTCATCGCCCGTTGTTTCGGAAAGGATAGTCTTGAAAATGCCTTCAAAATCGGTGCTGGTGGTTTTGCCCTTCGTTTTGGCAACGGTAAAAATGTTTTTCTCCCGGAAAAACTCGGGCAAAGTCAGCCCCAGCGGATTGACTTCGGTATTGACTACGAACAGCTTCGCCTGTCCGGCATTGGTGGCGTCGAATCCGGTCAGTAACTCGTTGAGCGTGCGCTTGAACGCGCCGTTGCCGCCGGGGGCATCGTAGGGAAACATACTGCCGCTGGCTTCGAGGTATAACTTGAGTTGCAGTGGTTTGGCCATCGTCTGTGTACCCGCCAGCGACAATGCAGGAGCCGCACCATCCTTAACCAATTTGCGGTACGTCATATTACACTTGATATACGCCAACAGCGCGGTATCGTCCACCGAACCATCGGGGGCGAAAAGTTTGGCGGTCTTTTTATCGTCCTGCAGGTCTTCCTTTTCTTTGGTGATGAACGCCTTAATCTGACTGGCCTCGGTGGCGTCAAGGGCGTTATCGGTAGTAAGTGCGTCGCTGATTTGCGTGTCTAACTCGCCAGTGGGACCGGAGCAACCGGCAAGCCAGCCAACGAGAAGTAAGAGAAGAATAACGGGGCGCGGGGTGGTGCGGGACATGAACGGCTTTTTAGGGAAAACGAAACTACGCCCCCGTTGTGGTATATCGACCCGTAAAAATGATGAACGGCCTAATCCAGTCCCTCCGCTTCTGCCGCCGTCATGTGTGCGGTGTCAACGCCCGTTTGCGGGGTGCTATATATGTCGGCTGAGTTGAGCAGGAAGCGTTCGTCAACGGCGTTTTCGTTCACGATGGTCCGGTCATATTCGCGGAATTTTCCTTTGGGAAGCCAGTATGCCAGCAGTCCGGCGTAGATAACGGCCCAGCCCGCAGCTTTCCAGGCTATAATGGGGTGGCGGTCCCACTGCCGGGTGGCTATTCCGCCGAAGCCCGCTACGAAAGGCAGCATGTACCAGGGGTCGTTGAGGTGCCGCGCCACGATGTAGCCCAGCCCGCCCGTAGCGGCCAGAATGCCCGCCGAAATCAGTTCGTCGCGTTTGGTGTCAGGTTCCCAGGCGTTGAGGGTCAGCAGCGTATCGGGCGTACCGACGACGGTGGCCGCTGTGAGCCAGCCAGTGTACAAGCTAACCGGAATGCGCAGGTACTTTTCGGGAGCGGGTACGTCGGTTCTGCCGATTTCGAGCGCGTGATGCAGACCCAGGGCCACGCCGAGATTAACCTTCGTGGTCAGGTCCGAAATGACGATGCTGTCTTTGGTATTTTGTGAAAAGTAGCGGCCAAAAATGGCGTTCAGGGTCCAGGATGCCAGCCACCAGGGCAGGGCTTTCTGATAACGCGGGTTGGTTTGCGTGGCGGGTAACGCCTGATGTACCATGAGCGCGGCCAAACCGGTATATGCTGTTGACCAGACCGCACCAAAAGCCCAGCCCGCCGGAATAATCAGATTTTTATTGAATACTTCCTGATACTGCGCCGGTACGTCGAATTCCGGTTCGGTCTCAGCCTGCTTCATCTGTTTGCCTTTGCCGCGCGATTTATTGCTCGATACGGTTGTGTAAATAATGCTGCCAGTGGCAAAAACGGCGGCAGCAACGCGCCAGAAGGAAGTTTTCATATCCGAAGGGGTTTCGTAGAGCAATTGTCTCTTTCAGCAAAACCCTTCAGTTGGCACGGATGTTTATTGGCTTGCGGCAGTCAGGGCGGGCGTGCCAGCCCGCAACCGTGCTACGCGGATACCCGACATGCGTTTATGGCTCTGCACATAGTCGCTCAGTGGGAGGGGGGAAATAACGACGCGGCCCTGCTCCGACGATGCGTGCAGCAGATGAAGCCGACCGTTGGGCTGGCGTGTGGCTAACCCCACGTGCCGCATGTCTAAGCCGGGCCGGGCGGCCATCAGCATGACAATATCACCTTCCTGAATGCGCCCCTCGGCCTGTCGTATATATTTGGTGGGTACGAACGAAAAGGACTGCTGATTAAGCGACGTTTCGGTTAGCAGCATCTGCTTGTACACGGTAGGGTCGCTCATGGCAGGATATTTATGGGTGGCAGCCGTCATGTATGATACCGGTTTTGCCACCGACATACTGCCCGGCAACTGCGCCGTTACGTCGGTGAGGAGACCCATTTTTTCGTTGTTCCGCAGCCAGTCCGAGAAGTAATGCAGTCGGCTGGCGTACCCGTCGATGCGCCCGTTGCGATACCGAAGCTGGGTCAGGTACTTTTTGAAGGATTGCTCTACCTGCGTCGGTGTATCGGCTGGTTTTAGTTCGGTGCGGGCCAGCGAGATAGCCAGAACGGTTTCGAGGAAGGTCGTGCAGTCGAAGGCGTTCATGTTTATCACTAATTGCTCGTCGGCGTAATGGTCCAGGGTGTGCGCTACGTAGGGTTTGCCGAGCAGTTTTTTGCCAATGTGTACGGCATTTTCGGCGGGTGTTTTACCGGTTGCTGTTGAAAGCTGCACCAACTGAGTGGCCAGCGGGTCGTTCTGCGCCAGTGCCACCGATACGATGAATAAGAAAAATCCAGTAAAGCGTTTTGTCATGGTCATCAGCAGGAGAGAATGGTTTGCGGTTAGATGCAATTTTCTTCGAAAGTATTACTTTTTGCCCGCAGGTTCCGTTCATCCCTTCAACTCAAATACCCGTACAGCGCGGGAAGGGAGCGTAATGGGAACCCCTTCGCGCCCAACGACTTCACGTTGCGTATCGCTCATAAAAATGTCGGTGAAGCGGTACGTTTTAGACAAGTCCAGTCCCATGATCTCAAAGGCATGGCGGGGGATGTGAACAATGGTTTCGGCAGTGAAATCAGACGAGAAATTGCAGACAATCAGTAGCCGTTGCCGGTCGGTGTAGCGCAGATAGCTGTACAGTGTGTCGGCGTTGTATCCCTGGCTTTGGCCTTTGTCGTTGGCCCATTGCAAGTCGTAGAAAAAGCCGTTCTGGATGGCGTCAGACTCGTTGACGAGGTGGTTGAGCCGCTGATAAAACGCCCGGAGCTGCCGTTGATTATCGGTCAGGCCCCCACCATCATAACGGGGTTTGCCGCCCTGCGCGTTGATGTAGCCCTGCCAGTCGGGCAATCCCCAATAGTCGAAAATAGTAGTGCGGCCATCGTCGCCACTGAAGCCCTGCGCCCCGTCGGCCCTGATGCCCACTTCCTGCCCGAAATACACCATGTACGGCCCCGTATGCAGCGTGGCAGATACGGTCATGGCCGGAATGGCAGCCCACGGGTCGTTGGCAAAAAACGGCGACGCAATGCGCTGCTCATCGTGGTTTTCTAAAAACCGGAGCATATGCTGCGCGTAATCGCCGGACTGCTGCTGCCAGATACGGGTAATCTCATAGCAGGAACCGTGGCCTTCCATCAGGTTGCGGAGTACGTCGTACAGCCCTACTTTGTCGTAGAGGTAATCAAAGCCGCCGTCGAAGATAAACGTCCGGTAGCGGTCGGGTTCGTAGATTTCGGCGACGAAAATTACCTGCGGAAATTGCTGCTTCACCCGCCCGATGGCCCACCGCCAGAACTCGACCGGCACCAGTTGTGCCATATCGCACCGGAACCCATCGACACCCTTTTCGGCCCAGAATAACAGAATGTCGAGCATCTGCTGCCAGGTAGCGGGCGGGGGCGAAAAGTGCGTAGTGCCGTTGAAGAGGTTGTAGCCGTAGTTCAACTTCACCGTTTCGTACCAGTCATCTTTGTGGGGCTGATTGGTGATGGACCCCGACCCGGTCACTTTAGCCGGGAATTCGTGCCATGTCGAGCCGGGTTCGGGCGCGATAAATAACTGATTGGGCAGGTAATAAAAGTTGTTGTTCGGCGCGAAATCCACGCTCGAGTCATCCTGCTCGCCGAGGTCAGCTACACCGTCGGGTTTGGCGTCGGATGCGTACTGCCGGGCCACGTGGTTAGGAATAAAGTCAATGATGACCTTTAACTGATTGATGTGGGTTCGTTCAATGAGAGCGGCAAACTCAGCCATCCGGTCGGGTACGATAACGGCAAGATTGGGGTCCACATCGTAGTAATCTTTCACGGCGTAGGGCGACCCGGCGCGGCCTTTTACGATAGCGGGGTCGTCTTGTTTGATGCCAAATCTGCTGTAGTCGGTTTGGGTAGCGTGTTCAAGAATGCCGGTAAACCACACGTGCGACGCGCCAAACTGCCGGATGCTGGCGAGGGCTGCATCGTTGATGTCGTGGAAAGTGCCGCAGCCGTTTTCCTGCCGCGTACCATTGATGGTATTGGTGGTACTCTGATTGCCAAACAGGCGCGTAAAAATCTGATAGATGATGAACTTGTCCATCATCGGGACAACAGATGTGGTATTCATACGGGAGCGTTACGGAAGAAAGCCAACAATGGACAAAGCTATGGCCTTTTTTGGGGAAATTAGGGGTATTTTTGTCTTTTAGCCCTTACTTACCGACCTAACCAGCACAACCTATCATGCTTCGCTTTCTGCTTTTGCTTGCCTGTCTATTTACTCTTGCCGGGCCGCTGTCAGCGCAGACGCCCCAAACGCCACGTATAAACCCGACGCACTGGTGGGTGGGTATGAAAAATCCGAACCTGCAACTGATGGTTTACGGCCCCAACGCCGGTGCGCTGCTGTACACCATCGACCACCCCGGCGTGAAACTGGTGCGTACCGTTACCGTCGAAAATGCCAACTACGCTTTTCTGGATTTAACCATCGCGCCCACCGCCAAACCCGGCACGCTCCGAATCCTCGGCAAACGGGGCAGTGAGCGCGTTACCTGCAGTTTTCCGCTCAAAGCCCGCGATAATGCACCCAAAGGGCAGGGCGTTACCGATGCCGATTTCATCTATCTGGCCATGCCCGACCGCTTTGCCAACGGCGACCCAACCAACGATAAATTTGCCGATCTGGCTGACCCCAACGCCGACCGGGCCAACCCGTTTTATCGGCACGGGGGGGATTTAGCTGGTGCCGCGCAGCACCTCGATTACCTCAAAGACCTCGGCGTTACGGCCATCTGGTTTACGCCCGTGCTGGAAAACAACCAGCCCCTTACCAACGAAGGCGGGGTCATGCGCTCGGCCTATCACGGCTACGGCTTCACCGACCAATACGCCATTGACCGGCGGCTTGGCGGTAACGATGCCTACAAAGACTTCGTGAAAAAGGCCCACGCCAACGGCCTGAAAGTGGTGCAGGATGCGGTGTATAACCACGTGGGCATCAATCACTGGTTTCTGAAAGATATGCCCATGAAAAGCTGGCTCCACCAGTGGCCCACCTACACCAATACGTCCTACAAATACCAGCCCATTACCGATCCGCACAGTGCCGAAAGCGACCGGCGCGTCACGCTCAATGGCTGGTTCGTACCCTTCCTGCCCGACCTCAACCAGAATAATCCACTGGTGGCCAATTACCTGATTCAGCACGCCATCTGGACCGTGGAGGAGTTTGGCGTTGATGCCTGGCG
>JBBRUB010000165.1:0-7206 GCA_038248175.1 Cytophagales bacterium
ATACCGCCGGACTGGTGATGTTCGCCATCAGAAACCACCTGATCGACCCTGCCGAATTGCTTTAGGCTGGTGTCATTGATTGATTATTAACAGAAGCAATGAATGACGGATACTGACCAGCAACGACAACCAATGACCAGTTTTTCAGTTGATACGAAAAATAATGGGCAATTCAATGGCCGATAGTACCGCATTGCCGTTGTAGTGGGCAGGAAACCAGGGGGGCATGGTGTTGACAACCCGCAGAGCGGCATCATCGAGCAGCTTACAGCCCGATGTCACCACCCGAATATGCGTGAGCTGCCCCGTTGGCTGCACCCGAAACCGAATTCGTACCGTGCCTTCCAGACCTGCCGAACGAGCCTGTACCGGATAGAGAAGCTGCTGGTCCAGATACGTATGCAACGCAGTGTACCCCCCCGGAAACAACGGGTTGGAGTTGGTTGCTACATAATCGAACTGAGACGCAGCTGGCGTAAGAGACCGTGTATGCGTTGCGGCAATTGATTCGCTGGCTGACAAATCCTGTGCAATGGCAGAACCGGTGATCGCCAGACTGACGGCTAATAAAGCACATACGAGCCGAGCCTGAATGAAACGAGGGGAGATAAACATAGTAGGATTGAAAAAGAGGAAGATCTGCTACAAAGGTGATGTAGTATCCTCACTTTCAGATAGGTATAAATACCCCAATTGCAATATCCGCAGATTTACGTGGGAAGTGTCAGCCGATAAAATAGGCCTGACGAATGGCTGGAAAAGCCTGAAATTCTCCAACGGATAAAATGCAGTGTTTTAGTTGTATGATATGACTATGGCAACTGTATGCTATAAGCCCATTGCATCGTCGGCAGATTCTGGCGAATTTCGCCCGTCAATCCCGTACTCGTATGCAACCTGCCGACTTTACCCAACTCCCCACCCAGCAACAACTCGACACGCTTTACTTTTCAGGCGATATTCTGGCCAACCGATACGAAGATGACGCCATTTTCCTGCTCTACAACCTCCGCGATTTCTACGTCGAACTTCAGTACGATGCCTACCGCAGCAACCTCCAGAACGTAGTTGCCTTCCGCGATACAGACAAATTAGAACCCTACCTGCCATACCTCGCGTAGCGTTAAACGTTCAGCCAGTACGAGAGTTTCAGGATCAGTGCGCGGTTTTTGCTGCCAAATGTGCCGGGCAGGTAATTCTCCTGATAGACTATAAACAGATCAGATACGGGCGCGTACCGCCATTGCAGCCGGGCGTTCAGGTTCACGTTATCGGTCTGATTGTTAAACTGCATAAACGTGGTCAGGAATAGGCTCCGCGAAAACGTTACGTCAATACGCGGACCAACCAGCAGGTACTCGGCTGATTTATACGGCTCCGGCAACCGGATATTGTTGTAGTCGGCCACGACGCTGACGGCACCGTAGGGCTGAAACCGGTACTGTGCCGTAACGGCCAGATTAGTGTTTTTGCCGTTGAAATATCCACCCGAATACCCATCGAACTCAGCATTAAGCCGTTGGCGTTTGTCGGTAGCGAAGTTGGCAAAGAAGCCTCCTGTCTTATAGGATGTGTTCTGAGCCAGTTCCTGCCCGTCTGAGTTGGTCGGGTCGAAGGGAAAAAACAGGTACGTGTATTGGCGGGAGTAGCCGGCGTAGCCCTGGGCGGTATTTCTGAACTGCACCGAATAGCCATAGTCTGCCGAGCGGTCGGTCACCAGGCCACCAATGTTGCGGATCAACCCGGCCCCCAGATACGCCCCGTGCGAAATAATTGCCCGGTTTCCCTTTACGTAAAACGTCGTCGTGTTTTCGGTATAAAACCGCCAGAAACCCAGGCGTGGTACGTAACCCACGTCATTGACACGGTAATTCTGACCCACGTATTCATACAGACCCGACAAGGATACGTTTCGGCTGGTATAAAGCAGGTTGGCCCCATGCGTCAGCGCGTCGCTCAGGGCGTAAGGTTTGATGGCTTTCTGAACAAATACCTTGCCACTCCAGCGGTTATCATCGGTTTGCAGGTTGTATTCCAGCCCACCAATGCGCGTAAACTGGCTACTGTCTGCCGGGCCATCTACCCGCTGCCGGTTCACCAGAATGGCCCCGATATTAGACCGGCCAAACACCTGCCGTTGCATCACCGCTACGGTGTAATTTTGTCCGCTAATACCCTCGTTAGCCCGGTTTGCCGTTTGCGTATTCAGCAAGCCTATGCGCCAGTCGCGGCCTACTTTACCACTCAGCCGGGCACCATACACCAGCGGATTCTGCACAATAATGCCCGTACTGGTATCCCGCGCAATACCAATGCGCCGACTGAAAAACGGGCGAATCTGCTCCGAACCGAAGTTGGCAAACAGGTCCTGATTTTCGATAAAAAATTGCCGTCGTTCGGGGTAAAAAATCTCGAACCGGCTCAGGTTCGTTACCTGCTGATCGGCTTCTACCTGCGAAAAATCGGGGTTTACCGTCAGGTCCAGGTTCAGCGAGGGCGTAACACCAATCTTGGCGTCAAATCCTATACCGGGTTTAAATTCGCTCGTGCCGCCTTCGTTGCGTCCGTCGATGTAACGACCACTTATGTATGGAATGAGCGAAATGTTGGGACCGGGATTGGGGAGGGGGGTACTGAACCGGACCGTATCGGCAAAGGCCATCGCCGAGATGCGCATGGCCACCGGTACCCGTTTCCAGGACGTACGCTGGTTGTTTTTGAGGTCGTGCCGGGCAAAATTCATGAGAAAAAACGACGTATTTTTCCGGTATCGGATCGTCTTGAGCGGAATCATCAGTTCGGCTTGCCAGCGATCGTCAAATACCTGCACCGCTGATCGCCATTTGTTATCCCATTCCGAAGCTACACGCTCACCGTTGAACATCTGCCCTTCGCGTTCCACACCAAACGGAGTTACGTTAAACGTAAAGCCGTTGATACGGTCGCCAAAGGGGTCCATATAAACCGTAAAGTTGTCGTTCTGATCCCATTCAAAATCCCGTTTCAACGATGAGGCAATGAATGGTTTGCGCCGGTCTTTGTCATAGCAGATCACAGCCACGTACAGATTGTGCTGATCGTAGGTCATCCTGACATCGGTACGGTTATAGGCGGGTAGCGTATCGTTCGGAAAATTCTGGATAAAATTGCCCGCCACGGCGGCCCGTTGCCAGATCGACTCGCTCAGATCGCCGTCCACCCGAATCAGCGACTCGGTCGGCATGATCAGCAACGACTGCGCAATGGTTGGTCTGTGAAAGCAAAGAAAAATAAGAAAGAGAGAAGCTAAGCGTAAACAAGGGGCCATATAGTTGCAGATGAGCGACAAAGCTAACCTACGCCGGTTTGTTCCGGTAGTGAACTGTGGGCAACGGGGTGACAGGTTGATTATCGGTCTGACCGAACCGGTAATTTTTTTGTGATAAGCAGCACGACATGGAACGTAAACCATGAAGTCATGGGTTACACATCTGAAAAAAGGGCGCAATCATAAAAATTTTCGGATTTATTTGGAAACTAATTTTATTGTGTCGTCCTTCGCTTAAATTTTTAACAAGCAATGCAAACAGGAACAGTTAAATTCTTTAATGAAACCAAAGGATTTGGATTCATTAAACCCGATGAAGGCGGTGAAGACATCTTTGTACACGCTTCCGGTCTCATCGACCAAATTCGCGAAAACGACAAGGTTAAGTTCACTGTCGAACGCGGTAAGAAAGGCTTGAATGCCGTGAACGTCGAAATGGCTTAATCGTAAGATATAGATCCCGACACCCGTTGTAAAAACATGCTTCACGGCATGTTTTTTTTTGTCCTCTCGGTTCGTACCGCCATTTTTGCCCGTATGAATCCTGATTCCATTGACCAGCGCATTGCCCGGCTCCTCCAAATCAACGTTCGCTCCGTTGTCGCCACCCTCAATTTGCTCAACGACGGTGCCACCGTCCCATTCACTGCCCGTTACCGTAAAGAGGCAACCGGCCAGCTCGACGAACTACAGATTGGCCAGATCAAAGACGCGCAGCAAAAACTCCTCGATCTCGACAAACGGCGCGATACCATTCTGAAAGCCATTGACGGGCAGGGAAAACTTACCGGCGATCTCCGCCGAAAGATTGAAACTGCTGACTCGCTCACTGACCTCGAAGATCTGTACCTGCCGTACAAACAGAAGCGAAAAACCCGCGCCATGCTGGCCATCGAGCGCGGACTGGAGCCACTGGCCAATCTCCTTATTACACAGCGCGAATCTACTCCTGATCGGGCTGCCCAACGCTACCTCACCGATGCCGTACCCACAACCGATGATGCCCTGCAGGGTGCCCGCGATATTCTGGCCGAACGCATTGCCGAAGACCTTGATGCCCGCCAGCGCACCCGTAATCTGTTTGAGCGTGAAGCCATAATCAAGGCTTCCGTTAAAAAAGGCAAAGATGCCGAGGGCGTCAAGTACAAAGATTATTTCGACTATGCCGAACCGCTCCGGCGCGTACCGTCGCATCGGTTGCTGGCCCTGCGCCGGGGCGAAGCAGAAGGGTTCCTGAGCGTAAGCATTGGCCCCGCCGAAGAAACAGTTCTTGAACGGCTGGAGCGGCAATTTCTGCACCCAAATGGTGTCACCGCCAGCCGCGAACAGGTAACGCTGGCCATCAGGGACGGCTACAAACGACTACTGAAACCGGCTATTGAAACCGAATTTGCCGGACTGTCGAAAACCAAAGCCGATGCGGACGCCATCCAGATATTCACCAGTAACCTGCGCCAGTTGCTGCTCAGTCCACCCCTCGGACAGCAGTGCGTTTTGGCCATCGACCCCGGCTACCGTACCGGCTGCAAAACTGTTGTGCTGGACGCCCAGGGTAATTTACTCGCCGATACAGTGTTATACCTGTCGCAGTCCGAGAACCAGAAAAATCAGGCTGCACAAACCGTTCAAAAGCTGATTAGCCAGTACAAAATCGACGCCGTTGCCATTGGAAACGGTACGGCGGGTCGCGAAACAGAAACGTTTGTGCAGAGCCTGAACCTCGATAAACCCATATTTATGGTGAGTGAACAGGGCGCGTCGATTTACTCGGCGTCGGAGGTGGCGCGGGCCGAGTTTCCCGACAAGGATGTAACGGTGCGCGGAGCCGTCAGCATTGGCCGCCGACTGATGGACCCCCTGGCCGAATTGGTCAAGATCGACCCAAAATCCATTGGGGTAGGACAGTACCAGCATGACGTTGACCAGGCTGATCTGAAACATAGCTTAGACAGCGTAGTAGAAAGCTGCGTAAATCAGGTGGGGGTGTCGCTCAACACGGCCAGTGCGTATCTGCTGCGGTACGTGTCGGGGCTGGGGCCGCAACTGGCCGAGAACATTGTGAGTTATCGGGCGCAAAATGGCGCGTTTGTTTCGCGCGAGCAACTCCGCAAGGTGCCGCGTCTGGGGCCGAAAGCGTTTGAGCAATGCGCCGGTTTTCTGCGCATCGACAACCCAAAAAACCCGCTCGACAACAGCGCGGTCCATCCCGAACGGTATAATTTAGTAGCGAAAATGGCCGCCGATCTAAACAGTACCGTACCTGATTTAATGACCCGCCCCGATCTACGCAATCAAATTAAACCCGACCGCTACATTTCTACCGACATTGGTCTGCCCACCCTCCGCGACATTCTGGCCGAACTCGATAAGCCGGGCCGGGATACCCGTGAGCAGCTATCTGTTTTCGAGTACGACGCCCGCGTTCGGTCGGTTGCCGATTTGCACGAGGGTATGGTCCTGAACGGGGTAGTCACGAACGTAACGGCTTTTGGCGCTTTTGTCGATATTGGCGTGAAGCAGGATGGGCTGGTACACATCTCGCAACTGGCCAATACATTTGTTTCGGACCCAAAAACGGTGGTGCAGGTGTACCAGAAAGTAAAAGTTCGGGTATTGGAGGTGGATACTGCCCGTAAACGCATTGCGTTATCCATGAAAGATGTTTAAGTTTAAAAACCTAACCTCAACTATATGCCTTTTCGCTGGTTTCGGGCCGTTGGCTGGCCTGCTTTGCTCAGTATTTCGCTGATCACATCGCTCAATTCATGCTCTGCACTCCGTTCGTCCGGCCCGTCGGTCAGTCGGCGCGAACCGGCTGGTAAACCTACCACCCGCCGGTCTGTTTCGCGCACTGCATCATCCCGAAAACCCGCTGTGTCGTCCCGTTCGGAGGGGCGGGTTGTGGATAGCCGAACGTACATAAACCGCTACGTGCCGGAAGTGGTCAAAGTAGCCCGTACCTATACCGGAACGCCCTACCGCACGGGAGGCAACACCAGTAATGGAATTGACTGTTCGGGACTGGTGCAGGTGGTATTTAATGAGGTGGGGCTGAGGATGCCCCGCATTTCATGGCAACAGTCGGAGGTGGGGCATGAGGTGGAAGTAGCCGAGATCAAGCCGGGCGATCTGGTCTTTTTCGTACCGGACAAAGGTCAGGCAGGCTATGTCTCGCACACGGGTATTGTTACGGAAGTAAACGGACCCAACAACATCCGGTTTATTCACGCGTCGTCGTCGCGTGGGGTACGGGAAGATAACCTTTACGCCGATTATTTTAAAGGCCGGTTTGTAAAGGCGCTACGACCATTTTGACGTATGTATAGCCTGTTAGCCCGTACACTAAACAGCCCCGCCTTCACAAAAGGCGGGGCTGTTTGACGAAAGAAAATCAGTAAATTCAAATTACCGGTTCGGCAGTTGCTATGATTACTTCGATTGTGGCGCGGTCTTTGTTTTTGAGTCGCATTTCTAAACTCAGAGCCTCATTACGGGTATCAAACGCCTGGGTGAATTTCACCTCCCACGGCTTACCGTCGGCGGTAGCGGGGTTGGTTTTAGCGTTGTGTTGCCACAGGCTGATGCGCATGTCTTTGGCCTGACCAATGAAGTAGCGGTCGGCAGACGGGCTGTAAATGATGTAAACGGTATGCATGTAGATACGGTAGCTGGACTATTATCAAAACTACGGAGATGTTCATCGAAAACAAACATTACCCGATTTAAAGGTCAATTTGACCACTTCAGATAAAAAAAATACACAGGGATTGACATGCTCTTTTTTTATCCTCATATTTGCACTCTCAAATCAGAAAACGGGGGATTAGCTCAGCTGGCTAGAGCGCTTGCATGGCATGCAAGAGGTCATCGGTTCGACTCCGATATTCTCCACTCGATTG
>JBBRUB010000166.1:0-7201 GCA_038248175.1 Cytophagales bacterium
GCCCTCTCCAAAGTGCCGTTGCTGGTCGGTATTGACGGCGAGTGGGGCCTGGGTATGCGATTAGATAGCACCACCGAGTTTCCGAGACAAATGTCGCTGGGGGCTATCTGCGATAATGACGTTATATTCAGGATGGGTGCCGAAATTGGTCGGCAGTGCCAGCGGTTGGGTATCCATATCAACTTTGCACCCGTTTCCGATATCAATAGCAACCCCGCCAACCCCGTTATTGGCACCCGTTCGTTTGGTGAGTCGCGGGAAAACGTGGCTCTGAAAGCATCGGCGTATATGCGGGGGTTGCAACAAACGCGCGTTATTGCCACGGCCAAGCATTTTCCGGGTCATGGCGATACCAGCAGCGATTCGCACCATACGCTGCCCACCGTGAGCCGTTCGTCGGAGCAGATGCGCGATGTTGATCTGTACCCATTCCGCAAATTGATTGCCGACAGCCTGATGGGTATCGTGACGGGGCACCTGCACGTACCGGTCATGGACAATACGCCTGCTTTGGCAGCCACGCTGTCGGAGAAAATCGTAACTGAAATCCTAAAGAAAGAACTTGGCTTCCGGGGGCTGGTTTTTACCGATGCCATGAACATGGGCGGTCTGAGTCAATCGCCAAAAGCGATGGACATTAACCTGCGGGCATTGATAGCGGGTAATGATATTTTGCTGTATCCCGAAAACGTGCAACAGGCCGCGCTGCATATTCTGAGTGCCGTGCAAACGGGTGTAATTACGCAGGCATTCATCGACGAGAAAGTCCGCAAAATTCTGCGGGCCAAGTACTGGGCGGGTCTGGGCCAGTACAAACCCATCGGCCTAACCAACCTCGGCGCGGACCTGAACGGACCAGAAGCCGACCAGATCAACCGGGAACTTTGCGAACAGTCGGTCACGATTGCCCAGAATCAGCGTGATCTGCTGCCATTTGGTCGGCTCGATACGCTCCGGCTGGCCAGTATCGCCATCGGCACACCGGAAGGTAGTGTGTTTCAGAAAGTTCTGAATCAGTACGCGCCGTTTCAAACGATTGCGGTATCGGAGAAACCCGTATCGGAAGCTGATATTAACCGGATTACCGCGCAGCTTGGCGACGCCAACGCGGTGGTTGTGAGTTATCACCGGCTGAGCGAATCGGCGAACCGGAAATTTGGCATTACAAAAGCCTCGACAGATTTGATTACCCGGCTGAAAGAACGCGGTCTGAGCGTGGCCGTGGCCGTGTTTGGCTCGCCGTATAGTCTGCCGCAGTTTGCCGCTGCTGATGCCATTGTGTGCGGCTATCAGGATATTGAGGGTATGCAGCGGGTAGTGCCGCAGGTCTTGTTCGGCGCGCTGGCGTCGCGGGGTGCGCTGCCGGTATCGGTAGGCGTGTTTAAGGCCGGTCTGGGCTACATGGCAAACCCGGCAGGGCGACTGTCGGCGGGATCGCCGGAGAGTGTAGGCATGAAATCGAGCATACTAGCGCAGATCGACGCCATTGCGCAGGCGGGTGTTAAGGGCCGGGCTGTGCCGGGCTGTCAGATTCTGGTGGCCCGCAAAGGCAGGGTGGTTTACAATAAAAACTTCGGTGCGCTCACTTACGCTGCCGGTGCCGAAAAAGTAACCGACGAAACCCTGTACGATCTGGCATCGCTGACGAAAGTGCTGGCTACGCTCCAGTCAGTCATGGTGCTATATGACCGCAAGCAGATCGATCTTACTCAGAAAGCGTCTTTCTATCTGCCCGAACTGCGCGGTACCAATAAACAAAACTTTACGGTGCAGGATTTGCTCTGGCATCAGTCGGGCATGGTATCGGGCTATGCTGCCACCTGGGACCGTACCCGCAAACCCGGCGGTGGGCTGAATGCCGATTATTACGGAGCCGTCTCTGACAGCTTACATACGCTTCAGATTGCACCCACGCTCTGGGGCGTTCCAACCCTGCGCGATTCGGTCTGGAAATGGGTGGTTGGTTCGCCGATGTCGCGGCAGATAAGCGCGTCGGGATTGCCGGGGTATCTGTACAGTGATCTGAATTTTCTGACGCTGCAAAAGATCGTGGAGCGCGTTGGCAAACAGCCGCTCGATGCATTTGTTACCGGCAATGTGTTTAAACCGCTGGGGCTGCATCAGATTGGCTTTACACCCCTACAACGGCTCAAAGACCCCCACTGCGCCCCTACTGAGCAGGATACGTACTACCGCAATCAGCTGCTGGTGGGTACGGTACATGATCAGATGGCCGCCGTACAGGGTGGTGTTTCGGGCCACGCTGGCCTATTCGGCAACGCCCGCGACGTGGCGGTTCTGTTACAGATGAATTTACAGAAGGGTACGTATGGCGAGCAGCGTGTATTGAACCCGATGACAGCACCGTATTTTACGCAGACGCTCAGCAACCGCTCATTCCGCACCCTGGGCTGGGACAAGCCCGATCCGGCCAACCCCAACAGTTCGTACCGGGCTGCGCAGGCCTCTCCCCGTTCGTTTGGTCATACGGGTTTCACGGGCAACATGGTCTGGGTTGATCCCGATCAGGAACTGGTGTTCGTATTTTTATCCAACCGTGTCTATCCCTCGGCGGGCAACAATGCCATTAATACAACCAAACTCCGTCGGCGTATCCACGGTCTGGTCTATGCCGCCGTTCAATGAACTGAACGCGCTTTGCTATCAGGCAATAGGTTCCGGCCCGGCTCTGGCCTGGAAACTGGCATTATCCTTGCTGACAAATAGATTAGCCAATGGATTTGCACCAAACCTCTTCATATAGTTGATTATCAGAATCCTAACCTGTCTTTACAAGTTATGTTCACTGCCCGGTCGGTAAGAATGGTATGGATTCTACGTCATTTTTGCCCAAAAGCCGATACCTTTAAATCAATATTTGTTTTTACGAGACCCATTTTATGAACCGACGTATCCGTTTCTCCTGCGTCCTTTTTCTTTTGTGCAGCCTCGGCCTGTTGGGCCAGAGTCTGGCGCAGACGATCACTACTGGTTTTTCATCGGCTGCGGTATGCCCTGGTGGGACTGTGGCGGTCACGATTACAACAACGGGCAGTTTCAGCGCCAATAACCAGTTCAGCATTCAATTATCCGACGTGATTGGCTTCTTTCCGGCCAGTCCCACCGTCATCGGTACCTTTTCGGCTGCCGGTACTGTATCCGTTACAATTCCTGCCGGAACAGCCAGCGGATCGGGCTATCGAATCAGGGCTGTATCGAGCCGCCCGGCTATCATCGGCGCACAGGGATCGGGCATACTGACCGTATCGAAACCGGCTCTCCCAACTGTTAACACGCCCCCCGCTTACTGCCAGGGTGAACCCAGCCCGGCTCCACTCAGTGCCGTGGGTACCAATCTGAGATGGTATGGCACCAACCCGAATGGCACGGGCGTAGCTACACCCACTACCCCTACAACAGACATAAGCCGAACCTATTACGTCTCGCAAACCGTGGCTGGCTGCGAGAGTGATAAGGCTCCTATTTCTGTTACGATCAACAACAAACCGGCCACGCCCGTAGTAACCGGGTTTCAGACAGCCTGCCTGAACGAAACCAAAGCACTGGCAATACCGGCGGGTTCACTGCGATGGTACACCACCCCCACAGGCGGCACCGCATCGACCACCACGCCTTCGCCACCAACCGGCTCAACAGGCAGTACGTTTTACTACGTTAGCCAGGTAAACGCCAGTGGCTGCGAGGGCGACCGCGCTACTATCGAGTTCAGGGTAAATGGCATTCCCGGCGCCCCAACCGCCCAGGTACCGGCGCCCTATTGTCAGGGCGCACCCACAACCTCTTTAGTGGCTACCCCCGCCAGCGGGGCTACACTGGTGTGGTGGGGTACCAGTCAGCAGGGTGGCACACCGTCTGCAACGGCACCAGCACCCGACAATCAGGCCAGCGCAATCTACTATGTTAGCCAAACGGCCAACGGTTGTGCAGGAACGGCCCGAACACTCATTGCCGTTACCGTTATTCCTACGCCCGGTCTGCCCGGCGTTTCCGGTTCGCAGTCTATTTGCAGCAGCTCGCCCATCAGCCCAATCAGTGCTGCGGCCAGTACGGGTAATACGTTGCGGTGGTGGGGTACCAGTCAGCAGGGTGGCAATTTCTCGGCCAGCCTACCCGCATTCAGCAACACCAATACCGCCACCTACTACGTAAGTCAGGCAACTTTGCAGGGCTGCGACGGGCCCCGCGCCAGCGTCACAGTTACAGTTAGGCCCGTACCGGTAGCACCCAGCGTACCTATACTTGCCCCGCTTTGTCAGAACCGCACAGCCACTCAACTGACGGCAACGGCTCAGCAGGGGGCAACGCTGAGTTGGTTTGACGGAAACAACCAATTACTGGCCGGCGCGCCCACACCGCCTACCAGCGCAACCGGTACACTAACGTATCATGTACAACAGACGCTGAATGGTTGCCCCGGCACCGCCCGTACAACCATTACCGTCACCGTAAATTCAGTACCCGCTGCTCCCGTTTTTACCGAGCCGGGGCCATATTGTCAGGGTACACCCGCACTGCCGCTGGTAGCTGCTGGTAATGCTTTGCGCTGGTACGGCACAAACGTCAGCGGTGGTACCGGCACTGCGCAGATCACCACACCCACTACCAGTGTGGTGGGTACGCAACTGTATTACGTTACCCAAACCGCCAACAGCTGCGAGAGCGACCGGGCGGGGATTCCAGTACGAATCAAAACTACTCCCGCCCAGCCGGGGGTCAGTACCAGGGATTTTTGCCAGAATTATAACGCCCCAACCCTGACGGCCTCACTGGTTAGTGGCGCGTCGGTGAACTGGTACGGCCTGAACCAGAACGGCGGCACGGCATCCGGCACGGCACCCACGCCCCCGAATAATGCTGTTGGTACATCTACGTATTACGTAAGCCAGACGCTGGACGGGTGCGAAGGCCCCCGCGCCGGATTATCCGTGCGCGTGAAGCCCACACCGGGTGCGCCGGGCGTTACTCCTGTTTCGTTCTGTAACAACGCCCCGGCCCAGCCGCTTACGGCCAATGGTCAACAGTTGAAATGGTACGATGCAGCCAACAATTTTATCAGCAATAACGCCCCTGTACCGCCCACTAACAACGTTGGTGAACAACGATTCAACGTATCGCAAACGAACGGCGATAACTGCGAAGGGCCACGCGCTACGCTAACCGTAGTTATCAATCCGCTCCCCGGCCTGCCCGGCGTTTCGAACGTGAGTTACTGTAAGTCAGAGCAGGACCAGCCCCAGCAGAACGTGCGCCAGTTAGAGGCCAATGGGCAGAACCTGCGCTGGTATAACGCCGACGGCAATTCAATTGGTACCCCAACGCCTGCCATTGACCGGACGGGTACGCAGGTGTTTAACGTGAGCCAGACCGTCAACAATTGCGAAGGCGGGCGGGCAAGGCTGGAGGTGGCGATCAACACTGCACCGCTACCTGCTGTTCCGAAAATACTATATACCTACTGCATCAATGACGTAGCGACGCCGTTGGTGGCCAGTGCCGAACAGGGCGGTAGTCTGCGCTGGATTGACCCCTATAACCGGATGTCCACTCAGGTACCCACACCACCCACGCTGAATACCAATATCGACGCAGCGGGCGATCCGTTTCAGGTCTATCAAATCGGTGCGAATGGCTGTTACAGCAGCCGGGCTACCATCCGGGTCGTGGTAAATACCGTGCCAACGCTGTCGCTCACGGCTCCGCCAAACAGCGTAAACCTGGGGCAACGTACAACACTCCGGCTGCGCTTTACGGGTTCCGGGCCATACAGCTACACGCTTACCGGCAACAACACCGGTACCAGCAACCGGGCCGATACCACCATTAGCGTCCTGCCACGGGGTAACACTACATATCAGGTCATCAATGTAACTAATGGCTGCGGAACGGGCCTGCCCGGAAATCCCGCCACCGCCGAAGTATTGGTGCGCGTACCTACCCTGACCACCGGCGGGTTAAGTACTACGTCTCTCTGTGGCGGCTCATCCCTATCGGTTCCGTTTAGCCAGACAGGACAGTTTAACAACGGCAACGTATTTCGGTTAGAACTGGCCAGCGTTGCCGATACCTCCCGTAAGTACGACATGGGCGTTATTTCCAGCGGTTCGCCCATAACCAGTCCTGTATCTGCCACGCTGCCGGGCGGTCAGTACTACGTGCGGGTAAAGGCATCAAATCCCGAAATCGGCGTTACAGGCAGCAATAGCCCATCCCTGCTAACCGTCAAAGCACCCGCTACGGCTACGCTGAGCGGTACGCAGGATATTTACGAGGGAACCCCCGCCAACCTGACCATTACGCTCGGTGGCGACGGCCCCTGGACACTTGCCTACGCCGACAGTCTTCGTTCGTACCAGGCCACCACCGCCGTAAATCCGCTGGTGGTAGAGGCCCGGCCCGGTCGCACGACCACGTATCGGCTCACCAACGTGTCAGGTTTCTGCGGCACCGGAACCGTCACAGGTACGGCCACCGTCCGGGTACTGCCGCTGCTGGCTATTGACGACAACCCGCTCGATCCGCTCGTGAAAGCATATCCTGTGCCCACCGGAGCCACCCTGACCGTAGAACTGGATTTAGTACTCCTTCGTGATCCGGCCATTCTTTCGCTTACGAACATGAAGGGTCAGGCAGTACTAAAAACATCGACCCGGGCCCAAAAGACAAACCTCGACTTAGGCCAGCAACCCAGCGGTCAGTACCTGCTCCACATTCAGGTTGGCGAGAAGCAGACAGTCAGAAGAGTGATAAAGTTGTAAAGTTGTAAAGTTGTAGGTTTGACCGATATGGTAGCCCCCGGTTTCAACCGGGGGTAAAAAAGACCAGAAAATCATTGAGTTCCGTAGGAACGGCCCATATAAACAGGCCATATCGGTCGTTCCTACGGAACTTTAACCTGCCGGGGCTACTAACTTCACCCCCGGTTGAGACCGGGGGCTACTATATCGGCCATCCCTCCGGAATTTTCTATACCGTGCGCAACATGAGTTTATAACTCTACATAACTCTACAGCTTTACAACTGTCCTTTATGTCTGACGAATACTTCATGGAAATGGCCCTTATTCTGGCAGAAGAAGCCGGAGCCGACGGCGAAATTCCGGTGGGGGCAGTGGTGGTCTGCAAAAATCGGATCATTGGCAAGGGCCGTAACCAGACCGAACAACTCAGCGACGTAACGGCCC
>JBBRUB010000167.1:0-7200 GCA_038248175.1 Cytophagales bacterium
CAGCAACCGGCGCAACCGGCTGATGGCCAGCGGTTCGTCGTCAATCAGCAGAGTTTTTAGCGGCAGTTGCATAGCATTAGGAACCTGTTTGGGTTAGTCCAGCGCGTTGGCGACTGGTACCGCCGGGCTTATTTTTTTGATGAGCCCCTGCAAGACCTTGCCCGGTCCGCATTCTGTGAAACTCGTTGCGCCGTCGGCCACCATCCGCCCAACCGACTGGGTCCAGCGCACGGGCGAGGTAAGCTGGGCAATCAGGTTGGCTTTCAGCCGGGTAGGGTCGGTGGTGGGGCGGGCGTCAACGTTTTGGTAAACTAAGCAGCGCGGCTCGCTGAACGCCATTTGCGCTACGGCTTCGGCAAACTCCGTACGGGCGGGTTCCATAAACGGCGAGTGGAAGGCACCGCTCACGGCCAGTTGCACCACGCGTTTGGCTCCCGCTGCTTTGAGCCGTTCTTCGGCCATCTGAATACCGGCTACACTCCCCGAAATCACGACCTGACCGGGGCAGTTGTAGTTGGCCGGTACCACAATCTCGTCGGTAATACCTTCGCAAACCTGTTCAACAATGGCATCGGACAGCCCCAGCACGGCGGCCATTGTGGAGGGAACCAAATCACACGCCCGCTGCATGGCCGTTGCCCGGATAGAGGCCAGCCGCAGCCCGTCGGCAAAGGACAGTACCCCAGCCGCCGTCAGGGCCGATAACTCACCCAGCGAGTGCCCGGCCACCATGTCGGGCGCGAAGCCCTTGAGCGTTATGGCCACGACCACGCCGTGCAGAAATACGGCGGGCTGGGTATAAATTGTTTGTTTAAGGTCATCGTCGGTTCCCTCAAACATAATCTTGGTCAGGTCATAACCCAGCACATCATTGGCCTGGTCACATAACTGCCGGGCGGCTTCGGATTGCTGATAGAGGTCGTGGCCCATGCCCCGAAACTGTGACCCCTGACCGGGAAAAACATACGCCTTCATAGATGTTGAGAAAAATCGCTGAATTAGAACCGGCAAAGTAAAGGGGTAGGGGCGGGGCAAACAAAAACTTTATACGTACAGTTGGAAATCCATTTGATTTGTCTGGTTTATAGCTGATATAAATTAGACAAAACAGGGTGCTAAGGGGACAAATCTTGTTTGCGTGGCGTTTCTGATTTAGTTTTGATGCGCCGTTAAAACCGGCTCCATTTCATTTAGTTAACCGTAATTTTTCCGAGCAATTCACTCTATGGCCTGGGTAACACAAACACTATCCAGCTCTCTTGGCCGCAAGGTTGTCATGTCATTGACGGGGCTGTTTTTGAGTACGTTTTTAATCATTCACATGGCTGGCAATCTCCAGCTGTTCAAGGATGATGGTGGGCGGGCGTTTAATGAGTACACGTATTTTATGACGCACAACCCGCTCATTATCACGGTGTCGTATCTGCTGTACACCTCTATTCTGGTTCACGCGCTGATGTCCATTATCCTCACGCGCCACAACCGGGCATCGCGTCCGGTCAAGTACGCTTACTCGCGCCCGGAGGCTAACAGCCCGTGGTCGTCGCGGAATATGGGTATTCTGGGTACGGTGTTGCTGGTCTTTATCATCATCCATATGCGGACGTTCTGGTACGAGATGCACTTCGGATCTGTGCCAATGGCTGAGTATGATGGTCAGCAGTACAAAGACCTGTATGCGGTGGTTAAGGTTGCTTTCTCTGAATGGTGGTACGTACTACTGTATGTGATTTCTATGGCGGCTGTTGGATTTCACCTGGCGCACGGTTTTCAAAGTGGTTTCCAGACGATGGGTATCCGGCATCCTAAATACACACCCATCATTGAAGCCGTAGGGAAATACTTCTTTGCAATTATCATTCCGGCAGCTTTTGCGGCCATGCCAGTGTACGTCTTCTTACAAGTTCACGGGATTATTTAATGAGTGAATGAGCGAATGAGTGAATGAGCGAATGACCTTCAACGGAACCCCGTCTATGTCGACAGCTATTCACTCATTCACTCATTCTTTAATTCACAATTGAATCATGGAACTGAAATCAAAAATTCCTGAAGGTCCGCTGGCTGAGAAATGGACACGGCATAAGTTTGGTCTGAAACTGGTAAACCCGTCCAACAAACGGAAGTACGATATCATAGTGGTCGGTACGGGTCTGGCCGGAGCATCGGCAGCGGCATCGCTGGCCGAACTGGGCTACAACGTAACGGCACTGTGCTTTCAGGACAGCCCGCGCCGGGCGCACTCCATTGCGGCCCAGGGTGGCATCAATGCCGCCAAAAACTACCAGAACGACGGCGACTCGGTATTCCGGCTGTTTTACGACACCATTAAAGGGGGCGACTACCGCTCGCGTGAAGGCAACGTACACCGTCTGGCTGAGGTTAGTGTAAACATCATTGACCAGTGCGTGGCGCAGGGTGTTCCGTTTGCCCGCGAGTACGGCGGTCTGCTGGCTAACCGCTCGTTTGGCGGGGCGCAGGTATCCAGAACTTTCTACGCACGGGGCCAAACCGGGCAGCAACTGTTGCTGGGTGCCTATTCGGCCCTGAGCCGGCAGGTGGCCAACGGTAAGGTGAAACTCCTGACCCGTACCGAAATGCTCGACCTCGTTGTTGAAGACGGCAAGGCGCGGGGTATTATAACCCGAAACCTGATTACGGGCAAAATTGAGTCGCATTCGGCGCACGCAGTGTTGCTGTGCTCGGGTGGCTACGGCAACGTATTTTACCTCTCGACCAACGCGATGGGGTCGAACGTGACGGCTGCCTGGCGGGCGCACAAACACGGTGCACTGATGGCTAATCCGTGTTTTACGCAGATTCACCCAACCTGTATTCCCGTCAAGGGCGATTACCAGTCGAAGCTGACGCTTATGTCAGAATCGCTCAGAAACGACGGGCGCGTATGGGTGCCAAAAACCAAAGAACTGGCCGAACAGATTCGGAAGGGCCAACGCAAGCCAACCGACCTGAAAGAAGACGAACGCGATTATTACCTGGAGCGCCGATACCCTTCGTTTGGTAACCTCGTACCGCGCGACGTAGCTTCGCGGAACTCCAAAGCCGTTTGCGACGAAGGACGGGGCGTGAGCAAAACCGGCCTGGCCGTTTATCTTGACTTTGCCGATGCTATCAAGCGCGACGGTCGCAAAACCATCGAAGCCAAATACGGCAACCTGTTCGAGATGTACGAGAAGATTGTGGATAACAATCCGTACGAAACGCCGATGATGATTTACCCTGCCGTACACTATACAATGGGCGGTTTGTGGGTCGATTACAACCTGATGACGACCGTTCCCGGCCTGTACGCGCTGGGCGAAGCCAACTTCTCCGATCACGGGGCCAACCGTCTCGGCGCATCAGCCCTTATGCAGGGGCTTGCCGATGGCTATTTCGTAATTCCTTACACCGTGGGCGACTATCTGGCGACTATCGGTCCTGCCGACAAGCTTCCCGTCACGGCTCCTGTTTTCCGCGAAGCCGAGCAGCGTGTTACGAACCAGATAAACAAACTGCTGGCCGTTAAAGGCACCAAACCGGTCGATGATTTTCATCGCGAACTGGGCCTGATTATGTGGGACTACTGTGGTATGTCGCGCACGGCGGAGGGCCTGACCAAAGCACGTGGCCTTATCAAAGAGCTGAAAGCCGAGTTCTGGAGCAACGTCCGCATTACGGGCGAAAGCGAAGAACTGAACCAGTCACTCGAAGCCGCCGGACGCATCGCCGACTTTATTGAACTTGGTGCGCTGATGATTGAAGACGCGCTGAATCGCGACGAGTCGTGTGGTGGTCACTTCCGCGAGGAATACCAAACGCCCGATGGTGAAGCCCTGCGCGACGACGCCGACTTTACCTACGTAGCGGCCTGGGAATATCAGGGTGAGAATCAGCCCGAAAAACTGAACAAAGAAGTGCTGGAATTCGAGAACGTAAAACTTACCCAGCGTTCGTACAAATAAGGAGTTGTGAAGTCATAGAGTTGTATAGTTACAGAGTCTGCTGACGCATGTTCAACTATACAACCGCTTCGGCGGACCAGCTATGACTTTACGACCGCGGTGGCGGACCACTTACAACTTCTATAAAGATGAAAGTTACTTTAAAAGTCTGGAGACAGAAGAATAATAACGCGGAGGGTAAGTTGGTCGAGTACAAACTCGACAACATCTCGCCAGATATGTCTTTCCTCGAAATGTTCGACGTGCTGAACGGCGAACTGATGAAGAAAGGCGAAGAGATTATTGCCTTTGACCACGACTGCCGCGAGGGTATTTGTGGTATGTGTTCGATGTACATCAACGGGCGGGCGCATGGGCCGCAAACCGGGGCTACAACCTGCCAGTTGCATATGCGCTCGTTCAACGACGGCGATACGATTGTGGTTGAACCCTGGCGAGCGCGGGCGTTTCCGGTCATCAAAGATTTGATGGTTGATCGTTCGGCCTTCGACCGGGTTATTCAGTCGGGCGGCTATGTATCGGTAAACACCGGCTCGGCACCCGACGCGAACGAAATCGTCATTCCTCGCTACATTGCTGATGAAGCCATGGATGCGGCTCAGTGCATTGGTTGTGGTGCCTGCGTAGCGGCCTGCAAAAATGCATCGGCCATGCTGTTCGTGGCGGCCAAAGTTTCGCATATGGCGGTGCTGCCGCAGGGCAAAGCCGAGAGTACAATGCGGGCCGAACGCATGGTAGCGCAGATGGATGCCGAAGGCTTCGGAGCCTGCTCGTTCACGGGAGCCTGCTCGGTTGAATGCCCCAAATCAATCTCCCTCGACCACATTGCCCGCATGAACCGCGAATACCTCGGTGCCAAACTGACTTCGGATAAC
Source organism: Cytophagales bacterium (assembly GCA_038248175.1). Taxonomy (GTDB): domain Bacteria; phylum Bacteroidota; class Bacteroidia; order Cytophagales; family Spirosomataceae; genus Spirosoma. The sequence goes on from JBBRUB010000167.1 coordinate 4,841, forward strand.
ATGCAGGGGTAGTGAATACTGAATTTATTGCGCAGAAGGCCCGACGCTTATCCGTGCGTTGGGCCTTCTGCTTTTCTCACTCCACGATTTTGATGTCGTACTTGGTCAGCAAGCCGGGGAGGTTGTGGCGGGAGAAGCGGGATTTTCTAATAACGTTGTCGTCCGGGTCGATGCGCAGGTTGTACGAACTGGAAAAATCGGCACTGGTCAGATTATTCCCGGTAAATTTGGTCAGTTCCAGGTCGCAGGAATCGAAAAGCGCGTTTGTCAAGTCGCATTCGAGGAAGTGAACCTCCTTCATGGAACACTCGATGAACTGCATCTTTTTCAGTTTCTTATCGAGGAAAACGGCGTAATCGAGTCGGCACTGCTCAAAATTCATACGCAGACCGAACGGGTTGCATAGACCGAAATCGACGTGTATGAGATGGCAGTTCACGAAGATGATGTCGTCGAGCTTGGTGCTTGGGAGCATAGTCTGCGTTAGGTTGCAGTTCTCGAACCGGCAATTGACGAAGTTCGACTTCGCGAAAGTAACTGCCGATAGACTCAGATTTTGGAACAGACACTGTTCAAAATCGTGTTCCACCCACTATGCCGGATGCTCACTGCGCTGGTCGAAAAGCTGGTCGTAAAATTCCATACTGGCTAAGGTAATATAGAGCCGGATTATGCCGGAAAATTATGCCTAAGTCCACCTATAATCTGCTATTTTTACTATTCTTTACCAACTAATCTCGTTCTGCCGACACCAATTATGGCAATTGCAACTGATTTTGTTCGCTCAACCACTTCCGAGCCGCACCGCATCCGTACCCGGCAAATTCTGAAAGCCCATCCCGAAATCAAGAAACTCATTGGCCAGAAAAACCCGACTACGTTCTGGGTCATTCTGGGCTGTGTCTCGCTCATGGTAGCTATGGCCTGGCTCGTGCGCGATCAGTCGTGGTGGGTCGTGGTGGCAGCTGCGTGGTTCATCGGCGCGTTTCCGGCACACACGCTGTTCGTCTGCATTCATGAAGCGGCTCACAACCTGATTTTTCGCAAGCCCACGGCCAACGCCTGGGCTGCCATCTTTGCTAACCTGCCCACGATTTTGCCAACGGCTCTATCGTTCAAAAATTTTCATATTAAGCACCACGCGTTTCAGGGCGTTCACGAACTCGACGCCGATTTACCTGACTGGTACGAAGCCAAACTGATTAACAATTACGCCATCGGTAAAGCCATCTGGCTGCTGCTGTTTCCGGTGTTTCAGGCTATCCGTACCATCCGTATGCGCGAACTGGCCGTGATTGATAAGTGGGTGGGTGCTAACATTGTGGTGCAACTAGCTTTCGACGTGCTGATTGTGACGCTCTTCGGCTGGAAAGCGCTGGCGTTTCTGTTGCTATGCCTGTTTTTCTCGGTGGGTCTGCATCCGCTCGGTGCCCGCTGGATTCAGGAGCATTACCTCACGCTGGACCCAGAGCAGGAAACATACAGCTACTACGGCCAGCTCAACGGCCCCAACCTGAATGTAGGTTTCCACAACGAACACCACGATTTTCCGTCGATTCCCTGGAATAAACTGCCTCAGATTAAGAATACCGCGCCGGAGTTTTACGATACGCTGAAGTTTCACACGTCCTACGTCCGGCTGTTTTTCCGCTTCCTCTTCGATCAGGAAATTTCGCTCTACTCACGCATCGTCCGCAGCGAACGGGGCCGCGTCACCCTCGCCGATGAGTCAAGACCTGACCTGGAAATGGCGCAGAAGCAGCCCGTGCCGGTTGAAGCGTAACTGGTTTTCACCGCATAGAAAAAGCCCCGTCAGATAATCTGGCGGGGCTTTTTTGTAGGTTGGCGATGAAGTAGCCCGGACCTCCCGGTCCGGTAGCCGAAGGCTAATTACGTAGTTATTATGTAAGCCATTCGGCTACCGGACCGGGAGGTCCGGGCTACCTTCAAACCGCGCTGTACCCGCGTCCAGAAAGGCGAGGAAACTGGCTACGCTGCGGTTGTAGTTTTTTGGGGCTATCAGTAGCTTACCGTTGCTATCCACCAGGCAGTAATGCGGCTGGGCATTATTGTTGTATTTCGTGATTTGCAGATCAGCATTTTGCGCACCGATGGTTTTCTTCACTTTCTGGTCATAGCTTGAGGTGTACCACTGCGCTTCGGGCAGTTCAGTTTTATCGTCCACGTACAGGGCCACAATTACGTAGTCGTTCCGAAGCCGTTCCAACACCGCCGGGTCCGACCATACGTTGGCTTCCATTTCGCGGCAGTTTACGCAGCCGTGTCCAGTGAAGTCGATAAAAATCGGCTTGTTCACCTTTTCGGCGTAGGCCAGGGCCTGCTGATAATCGAAGAACCCG
>JBBRUB010000168.1:0-7195 GCA_038248175.1 Cytophagales bacterium
ACGACGTTGAAGTTGCCTTTCTTGTTTTTCATAATCCGCTTCATCTCGGCGTCGGGATACTGGCTTTTGATGGCCGAAACGGCACTGGCGGGCAAATCTTTCTCGGCCAGCAACTCGCGGTTGCCCCGGCCCTGCATCATGGTTTGCGAACTGTCGGCGGGCATCCGGTTGCGTTGGCCGCCCCGGCGACCCTGCGCCATAGAGTCAGAGACGTAAAACAGGGAGATAATAGCGGCAGCAATGATGGTCTTTTTCATGGTTGTATTTGGTTGGTTTGATTGGTTACTTTTTGTCATTCCGACGGAGGAGGAATCTTAGACTTAGGCCCCGTTGCGATGCGGAACTTGCGGTCAGGCCAAAAAAATTATCGCTCTTTTTTCGCGCGGTTGTTACTACGTCTGCCACCGCGTTCGCCGGGCGCGCGGAAGGAACGTCGCTGCAACTCGCTCAGGAGCTGGTTTAGTAACCGGCGTTGGGTGGGTGTGGCCAAGGCAGCTACCTTATCAAAATGGGCCAGCGTCTGTAACTCAACTGCTGCCGACTGCCGGTGAAACGCCAGGGCTTTCTCGTCACGCTGCGCCGTTGTAAATGACGAATCGGCAAGTCGAAAGTACGTTTTGCGAAGCTGCCGCAACTGCCGCTGCCGGGGCCGTATATCCCGAAGATACGTTTGCTGCAATGCGGCCAGTTGCTGCCGTTGCTGGGTATCGAAGCCGAGCGTGTCGGCCAGAAACGTATCGCTCCGCATCCGGTCCGACCGGTGGTGCTGCGTCTCGGACCGGAGAAAAAACCAGCTCAGTAAGCCGATGTTTAGTACGACCAGTCCAAGAATAATACCCGTTAGCAAACGGATTCTGTGTGTATCATTCATAAGCCGTTACGAAAGAATCAATGGTGTATTCGTCCTGAAAAGCGGTAATCGTTGCGCCCGGATCATCGGTAGAGATTTCACTACTGGTTAGCCCGCTCACCACGCCTACGTTCAGCAGCACCAGCAGCGTAAGGGCAGCATAGGCGTAGGCTGGTTTGCGGAGCCAGAACGGCAGCCATACCGCCGACTCGACTGACTGGTCAAGCCGGGACCGGAGCCGCGTGTAGAAAAATGGACGTGGTTCAGGCTGAGGGCGCTGGCCCCACTGCCGGAAATCGGCTTCCCACCGGTCTGACCCGTTCGGTTTATCTGTTGACTCGTTCATGGTGCTGGTAGTTTTTTGCGAAGCCTTTGCCGCGCCCGAAACAGCAGCGACTCCACTGCCGATATGGACGTTTGCAGCACGTCTGCTATTTCCTGATACGATAATTCTTCCTGATAAAACAACGTAAAGGCCACCCGCTGCGAATCGGCCAGGGACGCTACCGCCCGGCTGATTTGCCGGATTTGTTCGTCGGTTTCCAGCAGGGTACCGGGTGTTTGGAAATCGGGTGGGTCGTAGTCGGGTTTATCATTGTCGGTATTCTGGCCAAACAGACTGGTCATAAATCCGAAGCGTTTCTGACGTTTGCGGTCGCGTTCTTTTTTCAACGCCCGCGAGGTCGTCAGTCGGTAGAGCCACGTAGCCAGACTGGCCTCACCCCGAAATCGTCCAACCGTCTGATACACCTCCATAAACACTTCCTGCGCTACGTCTTCGGCTTCTTCGTCGGTTTGAACAATAGCCAGAGCCGTTCGGAACACCCGCTCTTGATACGTCTCGACCAGCCATCGAAACGCCGGTTCATGGCCCTGCCGAAGCTGGTCGAGTCGGGTGGTTTCGTCGAGCGGTTCGGTCACGCGGTCAGGATTGTTTTAGGAGTCAGGCCCCGTTTTGGAGCGAAACTTGCGGTCGCCGATAAAAAAGTGGTGAAGCTTATTCGCCCGGGTGATACGTCCGTTTGGCGGTGCGTAGCACCTCGGCTTTATCCAGCGTCATTGGCCTGGTTTTCATATCCACAAACAACTCCATTTGGTCGGTATAGTGCGGACTGTCAGGCCGGGCACTCGCGCCAAAGCAGTTGATAGTTTCCAGCAGGGGCAGCCCTGCCTTTGGAAATCGTACCAGCGAAATGTAGGACTCGCCGTGGGTGCTGTGGATTCGTCCATTTTTATGGGGAGCCGACGTAATGGCCGTCAATACGTCGGGAATACCCCAGAGTGGCAGTTCTTTCGTGCCGCGAACGTGTTTCTGATACTCACCCAGCATCACGTCGGTACGGCCAAAATAGGTTTTGAGGTGCGTTTGGGCGTGGCGTAGTCCTTCGGCGCATTCGTCGGTAGTCAGCACCTTATTTATTGCATCCTGCCCGGCCAGTTTGTTGCGCCAGTAGTAGTAGAACAGCGCAAACAGCGTAGCTCCGCGACTATCTACGGTGGCCTGCCGGTTCCAGGTTGTCAGCGTGTCGATAATCGGGCTGAGGTCGGGGTAGCTGGTTTTGTCGAGCGAGAAGAGCGCATTAACATCCGGCCCCTGCGGAAACTCCAGCTGGGCGGGCAGTTGCTGATCGTATTTGATGCGCTTGAGATCGGCGTAGCTGAGTTTGTCATATTGGCCAATGAGTTCGGCAAAACGCAGGCTCCGGTTGGTGTTCCAGCGTTCGTAGCCCATCGTCTTGTCGAACTGCTCCGGGTGGAGGTTGTCGGCGGGGCCGGTGGCGTTGAAGGGCGTATTGTTCATGTTGAACAGGTAGCCGCTTGGCGGGTTGAGGTACTGCGGAAAATCGCTCAGCGGGCGGAATTTGGTCCAGAGCGTTTTGCTGGTATTGCCGGGCAGCGTACCGCTCCAGTCGTAGGCGGGGTCACGAACCGGAATCTTGCCGTTGCTGACGTAGTAAATTGTGTCGGGGTCGGCGTAAATGATGTTAAACCCCGGAATGGCGGTCATATCCAGTGCCTGCCGAAACTCGCTGAATGACCGCGCCTTGTTCATACGATACCACTGCTCCAGCCCGCGCAACTCCTGATTGGCCCCGGTACGCAGCGAAAACCAGCCCTGTTTTGTCTTTACCGTCGCGCCGTATTTACTCCAGTACGCTTTTTTGCCGATGGCGAACGGGATGCCTTTTATGCGCAGCCGAACCCGCTTTTCTTCCAGCGGAATCCACTGCCCGTCAAACAGATACTGGTCAGGGTGGGCTTTGTCGGTTTGCAGTTGAAAGATGTCGATTTTGTCCTGATAGTTAACCGTATGCGCCCAGCCGAGGTGTTCGTTTACGCCGTGAAAAATGGTCGTACCACCCGGAAATAAGCTTCCCAGTGCGTTCCAGCCCTCTTCGCTGCACAGATGCGCTTCGTACCAGGCCACAGGACCCTCCAGCGGCTGGTGTGAGTTGATGGCCAGCATGGTCTGTCCGTCGGTGGTTTTGTCGCGGTGAATGGCAAACGCATTCGAGCCTTTCTCGCCCAAATTCAGCGTCGGTACTTTACCCGTGAAAATGCTCTGCAAGGCCCGCTCTACCCCCGAAATGACCGACAGCGACAGCACCGATACTTTTAAATAATCTGTCAGGGTAACGGGAAACGTGCCGCGCACCAGCACTTCGTTGGGATGGGCAGCTGCGTAGTCGTTTATGCCCTGCAAATAGCCCAGCACGACGGCCCGGAAGTCGGGCGAGAGGGCAGTTTCGCCCCGTTCGGCTACCAGTTCGGGCGCGTGAAGCAGTTCCACTACGTAGTCGGCAGCCGCGCCTTTTTTGCCGAGGTGCCGCCCCAGCAACCCTTTGGCGGGCAGCACCAGTTGCTGAATGGTCTCGAAATTATCTTCGCTATGCGCCCATGCCAGTCCATAAGCCACTTCGGCGTCGGTTTTGGCGAAGATGTGCGGTACTCCGTAGGCATCGCGGGCAATGGTAACGCGGGCCGGGTCAATGCGGGCGGGTAGGGGATTTGGCTGTGCTGACAGGAAGAAGGGCAGGCACAGAAATGAGAATAGGAGGGTTTTCATGCGGTCAGTTGATAGCCCCGCAAGATACGTGAATGCTTGGCGCGACTTCTATCGCTGAAAACACACCCTGTCTTAACACTGACGTAACATTCGTTCTTATTTTATAGAGACGAGGCAAGTATCCCTAATCAGAACAATACGCCAAAGGTGTGAAATGACACGTATTTTGGTTGTTTTCACACGATGTACGCGAGTAAAGTTTACCTGATGGGTACATGCTCAATATTAAATTTTTCTTAATTTATTAACATTTAAATAACATTGGCGTAATATTACAATGACATTCAACTGAATAACTCGACAGAGCGACCCGGGCGAGTGGGCATTATTCACATTTTAACTCATTGAAGTCATGAAAAAGTCTCTTTTTCTCCTTACGCTGGTAGGCTTCCTGGCGACGCAGGCCTACGCTACGCCGACAAAACGCCAACCCAAAACTTCCAGAACAAATCTGGAGCAGCAGTTGGCCAAATACATCTCGTATCCCGACGTACTTAAACAGACCCGGCAACCGGGCGTTGTCGTGATTCAGTTCAAAATAAACCCCGACAGTAAACTGGCTCAACTGGAGGTATTTAGCCAAAACGAGCAGCTCAATAATAGCCTGTTGCAACAGCTGACAGGTAAGAAACTGGCCGGTTTCGCCAATGACGGCAACGAATTATACACCGTTCGTCTTCGCTTTCAGCCGTAGCATAACTGTAGTCGAGGTGATTCGGTAGTGAAAACGCTGGAAGCAGTTGGGGAAACCTGACTGCTTCCAGCGTTTTTTGCAATTCAACATGCTGCCCGAACGTCCCGTTGCTATAAATTGTATCGGTTACACATGCACGTCAGCCATGCCGAAAAATGTAAACTGAATACCCTCCATGTCTCTTTCTCTCTGCTGGCTCCGGCGCGATTTGCGTCTGCACGACAATGCTGCCCTCTACCATGCCCTCAAAAGCGATCGGCCCGTGCTGCCCATCTTTATTTTTGATAAAAGCATTCTCGATCAGCTTGACGACCGGGCCGATCGGCGGGTTGAATTTCTGGTGCAGGAAGTGAACCGCCTGCACGATGAACTGCGCAACATGGGGTCAACCATTATTGTGCGTTACGGCAAACCGCTCGACGTATGGCGCGACCTGACCGGGCAGTACGAAATTGCCGAGGTCTTTACAAACCACGATTATGAAGTCTATGCCAAAGACCGCGACCGGGACGTTGGCAACCTGCTGGCCGAAGGAGGCATTGGTTTTCACACCTATAAAGACCAGACGATCTTTGAGCGTGACGAAATCCTGAGCGGCAGCAATTCGCCCTACACCGTCTTTACGCCGTACAGCAAAAACTGGCTCGGTAAGCTGAACGAGTCTTATCTCGACTCATATCCGACGCAGGATTACTTCGCCAATTTCCACAAAGCCGACGACCTCAACGAGCGCGTACCGACGCTGGCCGAAATGGGTTTTGAACCGGTCAATACGGCCTTCCCTCCTCGAACGGTATCAGACAACCTGCTCGACCACTACGGCGAAACCCGCGACTTTCCCGCCCAGGCTGGCACCAGCGAGCTGAGTATGCACCTGCGCTTCGGCACCATCAGTATCCGCGACCTGGCCCGGCAGGCCCGCGACGCCAACGACCAGACGTTCCTCAAAGAACTGTGCTGGCGCGACTTTTACTTCCAAGTGCTGGACCATTTCCCGCACGTAGAGAAGCACTCGTTCCGGCGCGAATACGACAACATTCCGTGGCGTAATAACGAAGCCGAGTTTGACAAATGGTGCCGGGGCGAAACGGGTTACCCCATCGTTGATGCCGGGATGCGGCAGCTCAATACCATTGGCTGGATGCACAACCGCGTCAGGATGATTACGGCCAGTTTCCTTTGTAAACACCTGCTCATTGACTGGCGATGGGGCGAAGCGTATTTCGGCAAAAAACTCCGCGATTACGACCTCTCGGCCAACAACGGCGGCTGGCAGTGGGCGGCAGGTTCCGGCACCGATGCCGCCCCGTATTTCCGGGTGTTCAACCCCACGCTACAAGCTGAAAAGTTCGATCCCAAAGGCGAATACATTCGGCAATGGGTACCTGAATTTGACACGCTGGACTACCCCCAACCGATGGTGGATCACAAAATGGCCCGCCAACGCGCGCTAGACGTGTACAAACGTGGATTGGAAAAGGAGTGAGCTGACTGAACGAAAACTAATCAACGGCAAAACGGCTTGTTCTTTGTAGTAGTATTCACTACTCGAACGGAGCCATCATGCAGATAGGAATAGATAGTTTTGCCGCCGATTTTCGACTTACCGGGCCGACACCAGCCAGCCCCAAACGCAGGCCATGCACCAGCTTCTGGAGCGCATTGAACAGGCCGACCGCGTAGGGCTTGACGCATTCGGCATCGGTGAACATCATCGCGCAGAATACCTCGACTCGGCCACTGCCGTTATCCTGGCTGCCGCAGCTGCGCGTACTAAGAATATTCGGTTAAGCAGTGCCGTTACGGTACTCAGTGTTGCCGATCCGGTGCGGGTGTTCCAACAGTTTGCCACGCTCGATTTGATCTCGAACGGGCGGGCCGAAATGGTAGTCGGGCGTGGTTCGTCTATCGAAGCGTTTCCGCTGTTTGGCTTCGACCTCAACGATTACGACGAACTCTTTGCCGAGAAACTCGATCTATTGCTGACCGTTCGCGACAATGAAAATCCGCACTGGTCGGGCAGATTCCGGCCCGCGCTGTCGGGGCAGGGCATTTATCCGCGTCCGGTGCAGCAGCCGTTGCCTATCTGGCTTGGGGTGGGCGGCACCCCGGCGTCGTTTGTGCGGGCCGGTACGCTGGGGTTGCCCTTGATGGTCGCTATTATCGGAGGTGACATGCACCGGTTCCGTCCGCTGGTTGATTTGTATCGTGAGGCTGGCCGGCGGGCGGGGTTCGCGCCGGAGCAGTTGCCGGTGGGGCTACACTCGCTGGGTTACGTAGCTGAAACGACTCAAGAGGCCCACGAAGAATTTTTCCCCGGCTACGCCCAAACGTTTAGCAACCGGGCCAAAGAGCGGGGTGGTCCGCCCATTACGCGGGCTGCGTTCGATGCGCAGTCGGGACCACTTGGCGCGTTGCTGGTGGGCAGCCCCAACGAGGTGGCCAGAAAGATTCTTCGGCACAGCGACGCGCTCGGCGGTATTACGCGGGTCATGTTTCAGATGGACGTGGCCACCCAACCGCACGATAAGCTAATGCAGGCCATTGAGTTGATTGGTACCCGCGTGGCTCCCTTGCTGCGGTC
>JBBRUB010000169.1:0-7183 GCA_038248175.1 Cytophagales bacterium
CTGAGGAACGAAGCATCTCATCGTAGCAAAACAACCTTTCTACAGCGAGATGCTTCGTTCCTCAGCATGACAGAAAATGCGTTTATGAAAACACTTTCTTTACAAACAACATGAAACACCTACGCTACCCTGCTCTTTTCCTCCTTGCCCTGTTGCTGGCCTGTCAGCGGCCCGCAGCTACCACGTCTAAACCCTACTACCCGCCAAAAGGCGACGATTGGGCGCGGCTGTCGCCGGAAAAAGCGGGGATGAATGAGGCCCTGCTTGACCAAGCAGTGGCGTTTGCCAAAACGCAGGAATCGACGCAGATGAAACCGGATTTCTCCTCGCAGGAAGAAATTTTTGGTACGTTGCTTGGCCCTATGCCTACCAGCCGGGCGGCTACCAACGGCATTGTTCTGCGGCACGGCTACATTGTGGCCGAGTGGGGCGATACCCGCGCCGTTGACCCTACGTACAGCGTGGCCAAAAGCGTATTGTCAACGCTGGTGGGCATCAGTTACGAACGCGGATTGATACCGAACATCAACGAGCCGGTAGCTAAACTCATTCGTGACGGCGGCTACGATTCGGCACAAAACCGGGATGTTACGTGGGCTAACCACCTGCACCAGACCACTGAATGGGAAGGCGAACTGTGGGGTAAAAACGCCGATTTCGTTGGCAGGGAAGCGTTCGGGCGGGGTGAGCGCAAACCCCGGATGCTGCAAGAACACGGTACCTATTATGAATACAACGATGTACGTATCAACCGGATGGCTCTCTCACTGCTGCGGCTCTGGAAAAAGCCCCTGCCCGACGTAGTGCGCAGTGAAATCATGGACCCCATCGGTGCATCGAACACATGGCAGTACGTTACGTATCCGGTGGCGGTGGCCGACATCGACGGAACCCAAATGCCGTCGGTGAGTGGCGGTACGCGCTGGGGCGGTGGGTTGCGCATCAGTGCGCGGGATATGGCCCGGTTCGGCTATCTCTACGCCCGGCAGGGACGCTGGCAGGACCGCCAAATCGTCTCGCCCGACTGGGTGAAGCAGGCCACCACGCCCGGTTCTGTCGGCCCGGATTACGGTTATCTGTGGTGGCTCAACACGGGTACCAGCCAATCAGGCAAAAAGCCCTGGCCCGACGCACCCGTTACCAGTTATGCCGCTCTCGGTGCCGGATCAAACACCGTCTGGGTCGATCCCGAACACGACATTGTAATTGTGTGGCGATGGCATAACGGCAACCCCAACGAGTTGATTAAGCGGGTTTTGGCTGCGGTGAAGTAAATTATTTCCGTCCCTTCACATACAACTCCTCTACCTGCTGTCTTGCCCAGGGCGTTTTGCGCAGGAATGTCAGGCTTGATTTGATGCTGGGGTTGCTGACGAAGCAGTTGATTTTGATGCGCTCGCCAAGTTCGTCCCAGCCGTATTGCGTAACGAGTTCGGTTAGGATGGTTTCGAGGGTTTTGCCGTGCAGGGGGTTGTTGGGTTGCGGGGTCATGTCAGAATAGAGTGCTTGATTCGTTTGTTTGTCAGCGGGTTGTTTCGCCAATCTCGTGTTTTTTTCGGGCATGTCGGTTGGTTGCCCGTTATCTTTGGCGTTCGTTAGTCCATAATAACTGCTATTTTCTCCGAACCGTTTTATATGACTGTCTTATCACTTGCCGAACGCGAACGTCTGTTTGATCGGGCCGATAACAAAGGCTGGAAACGCTGGGGACCGTACCTCTCCGAACGCTCCTGGGGTAGTGTTCGAGAAGATTACAGCCCCTACGGCGATGCCTGGAATTACGTAACGCACGATATGGCCCGCTCCCGCGCTTACCGCTGGGGCGAAGAGGGTATCGGCGGTATTTCGGACAACAAAGGTCACATCTGCTTTGCACTGGCTTTCTGGAATCATAAAGATACTATCCTGAAAGAACGCATGTTCGGGCTGTCGGGGCCGGAGGGAAATCATGGCGAAGACGTAAAAGAATTTTATTACTACCTCGATAGTACGCCGACACACTCGTACATGAAGATGCTGTATAAGTTTCCGCAGCAGGAATTTCCGTACAACCGGCTTGTTATCGAGAGTAGCCGACGCAGTCGTCAGGAACCTGAATTTGAACTGCTCGACACCGGCATTTTCAACGAAGACAAGTATTTCGATATTTTTATCGAATACGCCAAAGCCGACGAGAACGACTGGCTGGTAACCGTAACGGCGCATAATCGTGCCGCCGAAGACGCACCCCTGACATTGTTGCCAACGGTCTGGTTTCGAAACACCTGGTCGTGGGGGTATGACGAGTACAATTCGAGGCCCATGCTCAACGGCATCGGTAAGAAGCAGATTGAGATCAACCACCGGCAACTCGGCAAGTTCAAGCTCTACTGCGAAGATGCCGACGCGCTGCTGTTCTGCGACAACGAAACCAACACGGAACGACTCTATGGGCGTCCTAACCTGAGCAAGTACCCCAAAGACGGCATCAATAATTTTATTACGTCGGGTGGCAAGAAACCATTTATCAATCCCAACCAGATTGGTACCAAAGCGTCGGCGCAATATACCCGGCAGGTACCGGCGGGCGGCAGTGTGAGCATCCGGCTTCGATTCAGCGAGAAAACCCTGCTGACCGACCCCTTCGCCGATTTTGACACCATCTGGCAGCAAAGACGCGATGAAACGGATGATTATTACGCTGATCTTCAGAAAAACGTAACGGATCCCGAACTGCGGGCCATTCAGCGGCAGGCTTACGCCGGTATGCTCTGGAACAAGCAGTTCTATTACTACAACGTCAACGAGTGGCTTAAGGGCGACCCCAAAATGCCAGTGCCGTTTCAGGGGCGCGTGTATGCCCGCAATGAGGGCTGGAAGCACATGTATACGGCCAATATCCTGAGCATGCCCGACAAGTGGGAATACCCGTGGTTTGCGGCCTGGGACCTGGCGTTTCATACCCTTACGCTGGCCCGGCTCGACCCCGATTTTGCCAAGCGTCAACTGGCCGTTGTCCTGCGCGAATACTACATGCACCCCAACGGGCAGATTCCGGCTTATGAGTGGAATTTCTCGGATGTAAATCCACCCGTACATGCCTGGGCCACCTGGAAGGTGTATGAAATTGACCGCGACCAAAACGGTACCGGCGACGTAGCATTTCTGGAGCGGGTATTCCATAAACTGCTCCTCAACTTTACGTGGTGGGTAAACCGCAAGGACGTTGAAGGTAACAATATTTTTGGTGGTGGGTTTCTGGGTCTTGACAACATTGGCGTGTTTGACCGGAGTCAGCCCCTGCCAATGGGCGGGCGCATTGAGCAGGCCGACGGCACGGGCTGGATGGCCATGTTTACGCTCAATATGCTGCGAATCGCCTGCGAGATTTCGCTCACGCGGCCCAGCTATCAGGATATGGCCAGCAAGTTTTTCGAGCATTTCCTGCACATCGCGTCGGCCATGAACAACCTCGGCAAGCAGAACATCAGCTTGTGGGATGAAGTCGATCAGTTTTATTACGACGTGCTACACATGCCCGATAACAACGCCCGGCTGCTCAAAATACGGTCGATGGTAGGGTTGATTCCGCTGTTTGCCGTTGAGATTCTGGACGACGACCTGCTTTCCAAACTGCCTGATTTCAAACGGCGTGTGGAATGGGTACTGACCAACCGGCCCGATCTGGCCTCGCTGGTGTCGCGCTGGCACGAGCCGGGCAAGGGCGAAACGCACCTGCTGAGTCTGCTGCGCGGTCACCGCATGAAGATGATTATGAAGCGGATGTTCGATGAGACCGAATTCCTGTCGGACTTTGGCATTCGGGCGTTGAGCAAATACCACGAGAAAACGCCGTATCAGTTTGAGTTGAACAGCGAGATTTTTCAGGTGCGCTACGTACCCGCCGAGTCAGAGATGAGCATGTTTGGCGGCAACAGCAACTGGCGCGGGCCGGTCTGGTTTCCGCTCAACTTCCTGCTGGTCGATTCGCTGCTGAAGTTTTACCAGTATTACGGAGACGATTTCGAGATCGAATATCCCACGAACTCGGGGCAGATAGTGAGCATCAAAGATGCCGCTATTCAGGTAGCCGAGCGGCTGATCAACATTTTCCGGCGTGGCGAAGACGGGCGTATTCCGGCTTACGGCTTCGAGACCAAACTCCAGACCGACCCGCATTTCGATAACCTGTACCTGTTTTTTGAGTACTTTCATGGCGACGTTGGCGCGGGTCTGGGAGCCAATCACCAGACGGGCTGGACGGGTCTGGTAGCTGATCTGATTGAGTACAGGTATAAATATCAGGTTGAAAATCTGGCTCTTGAAAAAAAGGTGTAAAGGCGTAGTTTTGCTAAAACATAACAGAATTATGGACAATCAACCCATCATCAGGCGCGACCCGGCAGTTATGCTGGGTAAACCCACTATTACCGGGACACGGATTACGGTTGAACTCATCATGCGCAAATTGTCCGGCGGCTTCACAGTCGATGATATTCTGGACATGTATCCTCATCTGAATCGTAAGCAGATAACAGCTGCTCTTGATTATGCTGCCAATCTGATTGCTCATGAAGTAGTCATTGATAAATGATTATCGCCGACGAGAATCTGCATCAGCACTTCATTGACCAGTTAGTTGCGGCAGGGTTTGAACTGGTGTCTATCCGTGACGAATTGGGTGGTATATCCGATCATGAGGTGGCGGCCTTTGCCAAGTACAAACAAGGGCTGCTAATAACAGAAGACAAGGATTTTGGCGAACTGGTTTATGCCCATAATCTACGTGGCATCAGCATCATTTTTGTGCGATACGATAAGTCAGATTTGTACGAAGTAACGGAACGATTAATGCGGGTTGCTACTGATTACTACGAAAAAACCGAGAATTACTTCATCACAATCACAGCCAATAAGATCAGAATTAATCTATTATAACACCACTCCTACACTATGAAACGTATTCTGATTATTGTCACTGGCGTTGTTGCGCTGTTGGTCGTTGCTTTCTTCGTGTTACGCAGCGTAACCAAGTCCAACAGTCCCGAAGCGGTGGCGCAGTTTGAGCAGAACGGCTTCACGGTGGAGGTCGATTATTGCCGCCCCTACAAAAAAGGCCGCGCTATTTTTGGTGGCCTTATACCCTACGGTGAGGTGTGGCGCACGGGAGCCAACGAGGCTACCGTCATCAAATTCGGGCAGGACGTAACCGTGGTCGGGCAACCCGTAAAAGCCGGTTCTTACTCGCTCTGGACCATTCCGTCGCAACAGGGCTGGATCGTAATTATCAACGGCGAAACCGGGCAGTGGGGTACCAACTACGACGCCAAACGCGATGTGTTGCGCGTTCCTGTCAGCACCCGCCCCATCAGCCCGCCCGCCGATCAGTTCGAGATCACTTTTGTTCCCGAAGGCAACGGCACCAACATGCTCCTGAGCTGGGACGCTACCGAAGCCGTCGTACCCATTCGTAACGCGGGTGGGAACCCGCCCTGAGCGACAGCAAATAGTCAATCTAAACTCGTTGCTGTCGCTCAGGGCGGGTTCCCACCGCAACGGCGGGTGGTCCGCCCTACGGTACGGTTATCGCCGGAAACTGGTGGCAATGAACTTTAGGGCGTCGGGCAGGCCGGTGCGCCAGTAGGTCCAGGTATGGGCACCGTCGCGGACGCGGTACTCGTGCGGAATTTTACGGTCCAGCAGTTCGATGTGAAGTCTGGCGTTGGCCGCGCTCAGAAAATCATCATCGCCACAATCCATATACCAGCGCACTTTTTTCAGATCGGCTTCGGGAGCCGAGCGAGCCAGCACCAGCGCACTGTTGCGCTTGAAGTGCGTCGTGATGCGTTCTTCACCCAATACCGGCCCGCTGAACAGCATGGCAAACGTATTATCGTAGCGCTCGGCGGGCATGGTGGCCATTGTCTCTTCGGTATAGACAGCCGCGCTCAGGGCTGCACACGAGCCAAACAGATTAGGGTGGTGCATGGCCAGCAGCAGCGATCCCTGCCCACCCATCGACAGGCCCGATACGGCCCGGTACTCGCGCTGGGTGCGGGTGCGGTACATCGAGTCGATATGTGGTATTAGTTCCTGCACAAACATATCCTCGTAGCGAACCTTGCCCTGATAGTCGTTCATGTACCACGTAACGCCCGCGTCGGGCATGACCACAATCATGGGAGGTAACTCGCCCGATTTGATACCCTCATCCAGAAGGCGGTCGGCCTCGCCAAACTGCACCCAGCCCGTTTCATTATCGCTATATCCGTGCAGCAGATAAACTACCGGATACCGGCGGTTGGTTGTGTAATAATCGGGCGGCAGGTAAATGGAGTACTTTATGGCGCGGTTGAGCAGCGAACTGTTCAGGCGCAGGCTTTCGAGCAGGTGCGCTTCCGGGGCCGATACGACCGGTACGGGCCCGTTGTTTTGCGGAGTCGTTAACCGCGACCGCCGGTTCGATTGACCCTGCGTTGTCAGGGTGGTCAGGGCAAGCAGGGCGAAGAGTGTAAGGGCACGAAAAAGCATAGTGTAGATTTGGGGGAAAGTTCGTTATTTCAGAAACGAAAATACGTTCTCTGTCTGGCATACCTATTGGCTATCGTTTTTTATTTTTCCCATACCTCTCCTAAAATACAGGCAAAAGTCGATTCTGGCAATATTCAGCCTATTATTCATACTGATACTGATATAAATGCCGTATTTTCGGCCCTTTATAAAACACGTTGTTCAAACCCACCTCATTGTATGGCTAAGTTGATTATCGTAGATGACGAGAAGCCCATCCGGGCCGCGCTGCGCGATATTTTAGAGTATGAAGGCTACGAAGTAGATGAAGCCAAAGACGGTGAAGAAGGTCTTAACATGATCCTGAATACCGAGTACGACGTAGCGTTGTGCGATATCAGAATGCCCAAACTTAACGGTCTTGAAGTTCTACAAAAGGCCAGCGAAGCCAGCCGACCCACTCAGTTCGTGATGATATCGGCCTACGGCAACGTAGAAAATGCCGTAGAAGCTACCAAACAGGGTGCGTTTGACTTCATAACGAAGCCGCCTGATCTGAACCGCCTGCTCGTGACGGTGCGTAATGCCATCGAGAAGTTCAAGATGGTTCAGGAAACCAAGACACTCAAGAAACGCATTTACAAACTCAACGAGATTGTGGGCGAGTCGGACCCGATCAAGAAAGTAAAAGACA
>JBBRUB010000170.1:0-7177 GCA_038248175.1 Cytophagales bacterium
ACGCACCTGCTCTCTACGGGTTCAGACGCCGTATCAAGTCTATTTGGCAATAAATCAGGGGCGGTTGTAGATGCTTTGGCAAAGTATAGCGGGCTGCTGCCCACATCGGCCTCGTCGGTGCTGAGTATGGCCGGTACGGTGATACTGGGTGTGCTGGGCCGAAAGATGGCGACGGACACCGATGGGCCGCTGGGTATGGTTAGCCTGCTGAACAGTCAGAGCAGCTTAGTTCGGCAGGCTATGCCCACTGGCCTGAGTTCTCTGCTGGCTCTTGTTCCCGGTCTCAATGTACCGGGCATGCGGTTGGCAGGTGCGGGCAGTCCTGTTGCTGAGGCAGCAACGCCCCGTTCACCCCTGACTGGCCCCGCTCCGGCAGTGGCCGAGGGGAAATACAGCGATTATACTGACTCGGTCAACACAGGCGCGGCCAATCGGTGGTTACCGTGGCTACTGCTGGCGTTGGGCGCGGTTGCATTATATTTTATAGTTCGGTCCTGTCGGAGTGAGGAGACATCAAACGTCAAGGCTTCGGGCGTGTCCCTCACCGACTCGATCAATATCCGGGGTGCAGCCGCTACGGCGGACAACCTTGCCGATTCGGCAGGAACGGCCATCAGCGAAGGCATGGCTGATCTGGGCGCGTTTTTCAAACGCAAACTACCGTCGGGCGTAGAGCTGAACATTCCCGAAAACGGCATTGAAAATAAGCTTATCGGTTTTATTGAAGACACCGGCAAACCCGTTGACAAAACAACCTGGTTTAACTTCGACCGGCTGCTGTTCGATACCGGCAAGGCAAAGCTGCAACCGGCTTCGCAGGAGCAGCTTGGTAACACAGCCGATATTATGAAAGCCTACCCCGGCGTGGCCATCAAACTCGGTGGCTACACCGACAACACCGGCAATCCACAGGCCAACCAGAAACTCTCTGCCGACCGGGCTAATACGGTGATGAACAAACTGATCCGGCTTGGCATCAATCCTGCCCGCTTAGCCGCCGAGGGTTACGGAGAGCAGTTTCCGGTAGCCCCCAACGATACCGAAGCCGGTCGCGCCCAGAACCGGCGGATTGCCATTCGGGTAACGAAAAAGTAGCTTTCGGTTGAGATATAAACCACTTGAGTAAAAGGCGATTTTGTCATGCTGACAAAATCGCCCTTTTTGGGATAATTCAGTTCAGCTTACCTACCAAAGCTTCTCCGGGTACGCGCCTTCGTCGTGCAGTTTCTTCAGCGCGGCCTGTACGATGGGCTTATCAGCGGGATACGTAACGCCGAACCACTCCGACTGACTGCGAAATACTTTACAGCGGCCCGTGCCGGTCTGAATCAGGTTCGTCATAACCGTTGGTATGTAAAACTCGGCTTTGGGCGAGTCGATATTGGCGATGGCGTAACTTTCGAACTGCTTCTCGATCAGCGGGAATACGTCGGGCTTAAAGCCCCAGAAATTCATGGACACGGGCGTATCGGGAGCAAGGGGCGTTAGGCTGTCGGCTTCCTCGAACACAATCTTTGGGTCGGCGGGATCGGTCTTTTCTTCGTAAATTTTTGTTCGCTCAATCACCGACGTCAGGTGTCCGTACGCGTCAACGGCGCACACACCCCGCGAGACCGACCCGTGTTCTGACAATGTTTTCTGGACCTCGTAACCCACCATAGCGTGCAGGTCAGGTTCGGTGTCCGTTTGCAGGAAATCACCGATGAGCTGAAAAGCCTCGCGTCCGTAAAAATCGTCGGCGTTGATAACCGCAAACGGTGTGCTGACGTGATGCCAGGCGCAAAGCGTGGCATGACCCGTACCCCAGGGTTTTGTTCGGCGCACCGACCCCGCTTCTTCCGGCACAAACGAATCAAGGGCCTGGATGGCGTAATCGACCTCAATTTTTCCGGCCAGTTTCCCCCCAAATACGTCGTCAAAATCAGCCCGTAGTTCTTCGCGGATGATAAATACTACTTTGCCAAAACCAGCCCGGATGGCGTCGAAAAGCGCATAGTCGATGATTGTCTCGCCGTGAGGACCAAACTGATCGAGTTGTTTAACACTTCCGTAGCGGCTGCCCATACCGGCAGCCAAAATCAAAAGAGTGGGTTTCATAAAGCGGTTATTAGTTTTCTGACCGCCAAAAGTAAGCAAAAGGCAGTGGGGCGCCTATCAACACCGGCTCATCCTGAATGCAGCCTATGAAATCCCCGTTTAACAAAATTTTATCCGAACAAGGTGCAAGTTTATAAGTTGTTAGTATAACTTTGTGCATAACAATAGTTGTCATAACAATTAATCACTTCGTCAGCAAAAGTCCGGCCCGTCCGGCTGGATGCATTTACAAACCAGCCGGACGGAATCGGCACAACCGCCATGCCATTCTACCACACACTCGGTCAGATTCCCCTCAAACGCCATACGAAGTTTGCTAAACCGGACGGCTCGTTGTACTACGAGCAACTGTTCGGTACGGTGGGGTTTGATGGCATGTCGTCGCTGCTGTACCACACGCACCGACCTACGATGGTACGCGAGGTGCTGGAGAGTGTGGACGTAACGCCGAAACTGGCGGTAGAGAAGAATATGCTGGCCCGTAAACTCATTGGCTTTCAAATTGAGTCAACTGCCGATCATGATTTTCTGGACAGTCGGGTGCCGCTGCTGATGAACAATGATCTGATTCTGGGCCTGGCCCAACCCCAGCAATCGCTACGTGACTATTTCTACAAAAACGCCGATTCTGACGAGTTGCTGTTTGTGCATCGCGGGTCGGGAACGCTGCGCACGCTGTTCGGGCAGATTCCGTTTGGCTACGGCGACTACCTCGTTATTCCGCGCGGGGTAATTTACCAGATTGACTTCGACACCAGCGAAACGCGGCTGCTGTACGTAGAATCGCGCACGCCCATTTACACGCCCAAACGGTACCGCAATCACTTCGGGCAGATGCTGGAACACGCGCCCTTCTGCGAACGCGACATCCGCCGACCTCAGAGCCTCGAAACGCACGACGAAACCGGCGATTTTCTTATCAAGATCAAGAAACAGGGATCGCTGCACTCGCTGGTGTATGCCAGTCACCCGTTCGACGTAGTGGGCTGGGATGGGTACAATTATCCGTATGCCTTCAACATCCAGAATTTCGAGCCGATAACGGGGCGGGTGCATCAGCCGCCCACGGTACACCAGACGTTTCAGACCGATACGTTTGTGGTTTGCTCGTTCTGTCCGCGCCTGTTCGACTACCACCCGCTGGCTATTCCGGCTCCGTACAACCACTCCAATATCGACTCCGACGAGGTTATATACTACGTTGATGGCGATTTTATGAGTCGCAACGACATTGCACCGGGCCACATCACGCTGCATCCCGGTGGCATTCCGCACGGCCCCGCGCCGGGCGCGATGGAGCGGAGCATCGGCAAAAAAGAAACCGTTGAATACGCCGTCATGGTCGATACGTTCCGCCCGCTGATGCTGACCCAACAGGCTATGACGATAGACGACGGGGTGTATTACAAATCATGGATTGCGTAAAAACTCATCAACAAACGCATGGAAACGCTCGAATCAACTCAAACAGAAACAACAACGGACTTTTTGCCGCTCAACGGCACGGATTACATAGAAATGTACGTGGGCAATGCCCGGCAGTCGGCGCATTATTTCCAGACTGCGTTCGGCTTCCAGCCGCTGGCCCACGCCGGGCTATCGACGGGCCTGCGCGACCGCGAATCGTATGTGGTGCAACAAGGAAAAATCCGGCTCGTACTGACCTCACCCCTGCACGGCAATTCGGAGATGGGGCGGCACATTGACCGGCACGGCGACGGCGTTAAAGTAGTGGCGTTGTGGGTTGACGATGCCACGCGGGCCTTTGCCGAAACCACGAAACGGGGGGCCAAACCCTACATGGAACCCACCCACGAGCAGGACAATACCGGTTATGTGGTGCGGTCGGGCATTCATACCTACGGCGATACAGTACACGTCTTTGTGGAGCGTAACGACTACACGGGCCTGTTTTTGCCCGGCTACGAAGCCTGGAACCCGGCCTACCAGCCTGCCGACGTGGGTTTGAAATACGTGGATCACCTGGTGGGTAACGTGGGCTGGAATGAGATGAACCCCTGGATGCAGTTCTACGCCGACGTGATGGGGTTTCAGCAACTCGTCAGTTTTGACGATAAAGACATCTCGACCGACTACACGGCTCTAATGAGCAAAGTAATGAGCAACGGCAATGGCCGCGTCAAATTCCCGATCAACGAACCTGCCGAGGGCAAAAAGAAATCGCAGATTGAAGAATATCTGGATTTTTACGGCGGGCCGGGTATTCAGCACATCGCAGTGGCTACCAATAACATCATCGACACGGTATTGGCTCTGCAAAGCCGGGGCGTTGAGTTCCTGACTGTGCCAACGGCCTATTACGATACGCTCAGCGACCGTGTGGGCGAGATAGACGAGGAAATGGCGACGCTGCGAAAACTGGGCGTACTCGTTGACCGCGACGACGAAGGGTACCTGCTCCAGATTTTCACGAAACCCATTTGTCCGCGCCCCACGGTATTTTTCGAGATTATTCAGCGCAAAGGAGCCAAATCATTCGGGAAAGGTAATTTCAAAGCCCTTTTCGAAGCCATCGAACGCGAACAGGCCCTGCGGGGAACGCTGTAAATGACCTGTAGAGACGCATAATTGCGTCTTACCGCCGGACGGTTTTTGCTGACGCCAATAAGACGTCAGACGGTTTTTGCTGACGCCAATAAGACGCAAGGTATTGCGTCTCTACAAAAAAATGACGCAACAATACAACGACTATACCCCCGACGAGCAGGCAGTTTGGGAACTGCTGTTTCGGCGGCAGATGGAACGCTTGCCGGGCCGGGCAAGTCGGACGTATATGGACGGGATTGTGGCAACGGGTTTCCCGAATGCCTGCATTCCTCATTTCGAGCGCGACCTGAATCCGCGCCTGCTGCCCATTACGGGCTGGCGCGTGGTGGCCGTGCCGGGGCTGATTGGTAACCGCGAATTTTTCGAACTGATGGCCAACCGGCAGTTTCCGGCCACGACCTGGGTTCGCACCCGCGATCAGCTCGATTACCTGCCCGAACCGGATATGTTTCACGATACGTTTGGCCACGTACCCGTGCTGACCAACCAGCACTTCTGCGATTTTTTGCAGGAACTGAGCCGCATTGCCCTGCGGTTTGTGGACCATCCCGAAGCCATCGACATGATTTCGCGGCTGTACTGGTACACCGTCGAGTTTGGCCTGATTCGAGAAAACGGCGAATTGCGGATTTACGGCGGGGGTATCCTGTCATCGCCGGGCGAAACGGTTTACGCACTGGAAAGCGACGTACCACAACGGATGCCGTATAATGTGGCAACGCTGTTGCAGACGCCATACATCATCGACCATTTTCAGGAGAAGTACTTTATTATCGACTCCTACGAGCAGCTGTTTGATTCGATCCCGGAAATAGAAACTGAGCTGGAACGTTTGCTGGTCAGTGCATAAAAGCCATTAGGTTCGCATCATTCATTGTCATTTATTGCTACTATTGACCAGAAATGACGACAAATGCTAATCCGTAACTTTTCACAATGACACACCCTTCCGACAGCCGGGCCTATTTTTTCAAGATCGACACCACTATTAAAAAGATCAGAACGGCGTTGCAGCGGCAGTTCAACGACGCCGGTTTTGACCTGACTGTTGATCAATGGGTGGTAATCGACCATTTGTTTCGCAACCCCGGCATCAGTCAGAATACGCTGGCCGACATGACCACCAAAGACGCGCCCACCGTTACGCGCATCATTGACCTGCTGGCTCAGAAAGGACTGGCCGAACGACGCCTGACCGACAATGACCGGCGCAAGTTTCTGGTCTATCTCACCGAAGCGGGCAAAGCCAAATATCACGAAGTGTTACCCATTGTCTCGGCTATGCGCCGTAAAGGCTGGGGCGACCTCAGCGAAGCCGATTACCAGCATTTTATCCGCATCATGGATTCGATTTATCAGAATGTGAGTAGGTAACGTAGCCCGGACGTCCACGTCCGGTAGCCGCCAGCAGCGGCTAATCCACCAGCTACATAATTAGCCTTAGGCTACCGGACGTGGACGTCCGGGTTACTTTGATGTACGGAATTTTCAACTACGACATTGCTGACCGGCGCGTGGGCTACAAACACGCCAACCATATCCTTGACCTCGAAGCGGTGGGACTGTCCGGCTATTTCAGCGACCTCGGCATCGATGCACGGGTCTTTGCCCGCCCAGTGCTGAACGATTTTATTGCGCTTGGCAAACCCGCCTGGCTGGCCGTAGGCATCCGCATCCGGCAACTCCTGGCCAACGACGCAGCCGCGCTAACCGACATCCGGGAGCAGGTCCTGATTCCTGAGTCGCAGGCCACGCTGTACCTGCCGGTGCGCATTGGCAACTACACCGATTTTTACGCGGGCATCCACCACGCCGAGAACGTAGGGCGCATGTTCCGGCCCGGTGGCGACACGCTGCTGCCCAACTACCGGCACATGCCGGTGGCGTATCACGGGCGGGCGTCGAGCATTGTGGTGTCCGGCACGTTCATCCGCCGGCCAAACGGTCAAACGCTGGGAGCCGACGCACAGCCCATGTTTGGCCCCTCAAAAACACTGGATGTTGAACTGGAACTGGGGCTGATCATCGGCAAAGAAAACCCGCTGGGCGAACCCGTTTCGGTGGCCGACGCCGAAGACCATGTTTTTGGCTTGACGCTGTTCAACGACTGGTCGGCGCGGGATATTCAGCGGTGGGAGTACCAGCCGCTGGGTCCGTTTCTGGGTAAGAATTTCGGGTCGAGTATGTCGGCCTGGGTGGTGCCGCTGCACGATCTGGAGCCGTTTCGGGTGGCCGGACCAGTGCAGCAGCCCGCACCCCTCCCCTACCTGCAAGCCGCGCAAGCCGGGCATTTTGATCTGGAACTGGAAATCGTACTGCACACCGGCAGCGACCGTGGCGACGGACCGGGCGACGTAATTATCAGCCGCACCAACGCGCGGGAGTTGTACTGGTCGTTTGCGCAGATGGTGGCGCACCATACCGTGAACGGCTGCAACCTGCAAATTGGCGATGTACTGGCCACCGGCACCATCTCGGGCAGTACGCCGGGCAGTTACGGCTCGCTGCTGGA
>JBBRUB010000171.1:0-7155 GCA_038248175.1 Cytophagales bacterium
TCCGAAAAAACTGCACAATCAACGCAAACAGCACCAGACTTACCACAGCCAGCAGCGTGATAGCGATGGTATTATCGGAGAACAGATAAAAGTAAGCAAGCAGATTAAGAGCCAGCAAAACCAGCCCTGTTACCAGCATGATGGTGTATCCTTCGCGATGTAAGCGCATAGATTAATGTAGGATGTATGATATATGATGTATAACTGATAGAATCTGCCTGTATGAGCAAGCTATACACCCTGTATCATATATTTTTAATAACCGCCCCGGTATTTATAGGTACTGGCCACTTTGTCGATAGCTACAATATAAGCAGCAAGCCGCAACGGCACTTCGTATTTTTGCGAGGTTTCAAAAACACGATCAAAAGCATCTTTCATAACGCGGGTGGCCCGGCGGTTAATCCGGTCGAGCGTCCACTTGTAGCCAATCCGGTTCTGCACCCATTCAAAGTACGAGACTGTAACACCACCAGCATTGGCCAGAATATCGGGTACTACCAAAATACCCTTACTATTGATGATATCATCAGCAGAGGCTGAAGTAGGCCCGTTAGCTCCTTCCACAATCATGCGGGCCTGAATCGAACCGGCGTTATCTTCAGTAATGACGTCTTCTGTTGCTGCTGGCACCAGCACGTCCACATCTAACGACAGCAGCTCTTCATTGGTAATTTTTTCTGCGCCGGTGAACCCTTCGAGGGTACCGTTTCCGATACCGTTACGGTAGGTTATAGCCGCTGTAATGTCTATTCCGGCAACGTTATAATACCCACCAGTAATGTCGCTCACGGCTACTACCGTAACACCACGTTCATGGAGTAGTTCAGCTGCGTGTGATCCTACGTTGCCAAAGCCCTGAATAGCCGCCGTAGTGCGGTAGGGGTTCATTCTGAGTTTGTCCATAGCCGCCAGGGCAGCCACTGTAACACCACGCCCGGTAGCTTCGGTGCGGCCCAACGACCCACCCAATACCAACGGCTTGCCCGTTACAACGCTGTTGACGGTCATGCCTTTTGCCTTTGAATATTCATCCACAATCCAGGCCATCTCGCGTGGGCCAGTACCCATATCAGGGGCCGGAATGTCACGATCAGGACCTATTACGTCGAGCATAGCCACGGTGTACTGCCGGATGAGCCGCTCGATTTCACCTGCCGACATGGCTCGCGGGTTGCAGGCGATACCACCTTTGGCACCCCCGTAGGGAATATCTACGACGGCACATTTCCATGTCATCCAGGCAGCCAGGGCGCGAACCTCGTTAAGGTTAACGCCGGGGTCGAGCCGGATCCCCCCTTTACCAGGTCCGAGGATGTTGGAGTGAATTACCCGATACCCCTCAAAAACCCGGATACTGCCGTTGTCCATAGTAACGGGTAAGCCAACAATGACCTGCCGGGCGGGTACCTTCAGAATGTCATACATCTCGGTCGTTATGCCCAGTAATCGGGCAGCCGCGTCAAATCGCGACATCATGGACTCAAGCGGATTTTCTTTGTCTTTAATTGGTGCTGGTTCGATATATCCCATAACCTTGCGCTATTGTGGTAGTTAAAACCGATTATTTGAGTGAAGTGCGCCACAAACTTAATGGTTTAACGAATAGACAATCAAAAGTATATTTTTTCTGTGATTAGTCTAAAAAGTAACATACCATATGATATCTCCCCAATTAACACTATACCAGCATTTTGGATGTAAGTATAGCCTGAAATCCAAATTTTCTTTCGGAAATCTGGATTTTCCAAGTCAGGTCAATGTTATTTACAGGCTCATTATCGAGGGTAGTCGTTGGTTGGGAATTGACAAAGCCGTACTTTTGCACCCAATAATACGCCCCCCACCTAACGCAGGCTTTTATTATGGTCATGGAAGAGAAAAAACGGTATTCGGAAGAAGATTTGAAAGAATTTGAACTCCTGATTGGTCAGAAATTAGATGCTACGCGTAGTGAACTGAACTACATAAAAGAAACGCTCAGTAAACGAAACGACAGCGGCACGGACAACACGTCGGGCAATTCGAAACTTCTCGAAGATGGAGCTGATACCAGCGAGCGGGAAAACTTAAGTCAACTGGCAGCCCGCCTGCAAAAATTCACCCAGCAGCTCGATGCTGCTATGGTACGAATCAAAAATGGTACATACGGCGTGTGTAAGGACACTGGTAAGCTTATTCCGAAGGAGCGACTACGGGCTGTGCCGCATACGCAGCAGACGATTGAAGCCAAACTTCGTCAGTCAAGATAACTGATTTATGAAACAGACGCACAGAGGCCACCCATAACGGGTGGCCTCTGTGCGTTTATACCAGCGCAGAAGGGAGAGCTTTTTCCACAATTACGTGGTTTTCTCTCATCTATTACAACAATCGGTAACGGGCAGGTAAAGGCCTACAGGGTATTTGTTAGCCCTGTATGGTGCCTGCTGGCCTGTCCTGTCCCGTAAACGTGTCGCTCTAAACAAAACGGCTGTTTTTTTGTAGATATCGTATGGAGTCGTTTAACCTTTACGATCATGCTGGAACGTTTTGAAGAGATACGAGAAAACATATTTAGCTACCTGGAGGCCCGAATAGAGTTATTTACGCTCGAGACACGCGGAAAAATAGAAGAAGGCGTCGTGGTAGGTGTTCACGGAATCATACTGGCGCTGCTTGGCACTATGACCATTATCTTTCTGTTCAGCCTGCTGGCTGCCTATCTAAATTTTGTGCTTGACAGCCGGTATCTTGGTTTTCTAATTGTGGCGGGCTTTTTCCTGCTGCTAACGCTGATCTGGCTTCTGGCCAAAGATTTCTTCAAAGCAAAAATCAAGGTAGTAGCTTACAGCGCACTGAAGAAGAGTCAGGAAAAGAAAAAGGAGCAAAAGCATGACGCAGTAGAGGAACTGATGGCGCAGACCCGATCTACCCTTGGTGCTTCTCCCCCCTCTTCGTTAAGCCAATAGTCACCTCACTTTCTTTATACGTATAAGTTCTGGTTAGAAACCGTCTTCATTCATAACTCACACTTTAGCCATTATGGAAGACCCTAAAGTACCTTTTGCCGATACAACGGCCCGCCGGGCGCAGCTTATGGCCGCTACCGAACGTTTTAAAGACTCCATTTCGGACGGAGTAGATTCTCTCAAAGATGAGGCTACCGAAAAAGGCCGTTCAGTAGCTTTTGTGGCAGGTGCCGCTTTCGCCGTATATTTGGTGGCTAATGCACTCCTGCCGAAATCTGATGAATACCGGTACGCCGAGAAATACGGCGAACCAGATGAGGATGATGATATGGATGCAGACGAATACGACGATGAAATCGACGACATAGATGCGTCTGCTTCAAGTCCGTACAAAGCCATAGAGAAGAAGGCAAAGAAAACGCAACGGAAAGCTGCCGCGAGTGGTTTGATCGGCGGCATGATAACCTCCGTACTGACCAGTATAGCCCGTCAGCAATTAATAGGTTTCGTATCCCGACTCCGTCAAAACAATGCCATCAACCCAACTGCCAACCCAACGCAATACCACGAAAAAGCAGTCACACAACCTGCTGACTATACTCCGCGAACGTAAAGCAGCGGGGCAAAAATCATTGGCTCTCCTGATAGACCCCGACAAGGCCGATCAGGAGAGCCTTTTCACGCTGCTCAGCCAAACCGCTATTTATCCGGTCGATTTGTTTTTTGTGGGTGGTAGTGTCATTACAAATTATAATCACCCCGATGTTATTGGCACTATTCGGCAACGCACCGATGTTCCCGTAGTTCTTTTCCCCGGTAACCCTCTGCACATCGAGGCTTCGGCTGACGCTATTTTGCTGCTTTCCCTGATTTCCGGTCGAAACCCGGAATTTCTGATTGGTCAGCACGTCATTTCGGCCCCGCTGCTAAAGAAAAGTGGTCTGGAAATTTTACCTACGGGCTATATACTGGTTGATAGTGGTGTACAAACAACCGTCTCTTACATCAGCGGCACTACACCCCTTCCATATGACAAGCCTGACGTAGCGGCTTGTACGGCAATGGCTGGCGAGATGCTTGGACTTCAGCTTATGTACTTAGACGCAGGCAGTGGTGCCCGGAAGCCAGTGTCTGCTAATATGATCCGGGCAGTAAGCACCACCGTAGCTGTACCTATTGTGGTGGGTGGGGGCATTGATTCGGAAGAAAAAGCCTACGACGCGCTTCAGGCGGGAGCCGATCTAATTGTTGTTGGCAATGGTGTTGAGCAGAATCCAGATCTTTTAGCTCAATTATCGGGCGTTATACAATCAGTCAATCAGTCAGTTGTACAAGTTTAGTGTTATGATAAAACCAGTTGCCAGCGCATTGGCGTGTGCGTTCAGTTTCCTTATCATTATAGGGTATGCCCCGGATGTTCTTGGGCAGTCAGTTTCCGGAAAAGTTTACTCGGTAGTAGAAAAGCAACCCGAGTTTCCGGGCGGCAAAGCAGCCCTGAGCCACTACCTCGCTGAAACCATCAAATTTCCGGGGTCACTCATGCGGCAGCGTGCCGATACTGGTCCGATAGCCGCCCAGTTTATTATTGACCAGACCGGGGCTGTGCATGACGTTCGTGTAACAACGAAGCCTTTGACGGGTAAGGCTCGCAAAGGTATGGAGTCCTTTATAACTACGGTCATCGCTGCGGTTGAGAAGATGCCCAACTGGCAACCCGGCGAAATAAAGAACAGGCCAGTTTCAGTCTTTTACACCCTTCCCATCGAGGTAAATGTGAAATGAAAAGGGACCGTTGTGCGGCCCCTTTTTTTATACGTTCATCAGCGACTCGCGCCGACGCATTTTACCGGCTGGTATTCCAAACATCATTTTGAACCGGCGGCAGAAGTAAGCAGTGTCTTTGTAACCCACCTCGGCACCAATGGCCCGAATGCTCTTTTTACTGGTTCGCAACAACCCCACTGCCGATTCCATACGCTGGTATTCAATGTAGTCCTGAGGATTGATACCTGTCAGCATCTTGAAATACTGGCCTACATAATCTTCTGATACGTTAGCTACATTGGCAAGTACCTTGTTCGATAGATCGCCACCCAGGTTATCCTTAATGTAAGCAAATATATCGATCAGTCGCGGGTCCTTGAAGTATGTACTGTTGGTTACCAGTTGCTCTACAAACAGGCGGTTCTTGAGAATGTAACGTACTACTTCAATAACGATCTCTTCAGTTTTTATTTTTATAATCCGGCCTTTTCCGGCCAGATCGGTCATATCCTCGGCAAGAATCTGATTGATTGTAGTGGCCAGATGTTCCTCACGCTTGATAATAAACGGTGGCACATCGAGCGAGTTGAAGAAGTTTACCGAATCAAAAACCTTAGCTTCAAATGATACGTACCCAAATGAATTGGGCATATGTCCAATGAGTTTAGGATCATGATTGCCTTCGAAATACAATTCCCGACGTGTCATAAACTCTTCGTTCGATACCGACTTAGGGCTTTCGGGATCGCCATAGGTAACACTCACGTGTTTACCGCCCGGAATGAAGAGCATATCACCGGCATCTACCTTGGTTTTATCCTCTCCTACCGATACTTCACCATTGTATAAAATCAATAATGTATTTTCTACATCATAAAAATTTTTGATAGTGATCGGTTGTAATATCCGAATGTTACGGGCCTTAATGAACTTAACGCCCAACGATTCAATAATTTTGTTATAGTCTTCCATAGCTAAAACGGGGTGCCTGTGCAAATTGGAGCAGCGTACAAAGTTGCACAAAACTAATAATTTGTACAAAACTAATACAAGTATAAAAGTTTCCAGAACACAAAAAAATAGGCGAATCCACGAAGGATGCGCCCATTACGACATATTGAGCCAATGAAATGCCAAAAAACTTAGCGAACGAGTTCGCGGGCAATCACTAATTTCTGTATTTCTGATGTCCCTTCGTAAATCTGCGTGATTTTAGCATCGCGCATGAGTCGCTCTACATGGAACTCTTTCACATATCCGTAGCCTCCGTGTACCTGAACGGCTTCGGTTGTGGTCCACATGGCTACGTCAGACGCAAATAATTTGGCCATTGCAGCCGCCTGTACATAGTCTTTACCTTCGTCTTTCAAACGGGCCGCTTTGAAAACCAGAAGCCGTGCAGCTTCAATTTTTGTTGCCATTTCGGCCAGTTTAAACTGAATGGCCTGATGATCAAATATCTGTTTGCCAAAGGCCCGGCGTTCCTGACTGTACTTAAGAGCCATTTCGTAGGCACCAGCTGCAATACCGAGAGCCTGCGCAGCAATGCCAATGCGTCCACCATTCAACGTTGACATTGCAAACTTAAACCCAAACCCATCGGCACCGATACGGTTACTCTTGGGTACATGAACATCGGTAAACAGCAGTGAATGCGTGTCTGATGCGCGGATACCCATTTTGTCTTCTTTCTTGCCGATTACAAAGCCGGGATTTCCCTTCTCAACAATCAGGCAGTTGATACCTCTGTGGGCCTTCTCCCGATCCGTTTGAGCAATGACCAGGCAAATGTCTGACGAGTTGCCGTTGGTAATCCAATTTTTGGTTCCGTTCAGCAGATAATGGTCTCCCTTGTCTTCGGCAGTTGTCTGCTGTGAGGTAGCGTCAGAACCAGCTTCTGGCTCTGAGAGACAAAACGCACCCAGGGCTTCTCCAGTAGCTAACCTCATCAGGTATTTTTGCTTTTGTTCCTCTGTTCCATATGACTCCAGGCCATAGCAAACCAGCGAATTGTTGACAGAGACAATCACCGACGCCGACGCATCGATCTTGGACAACTCTTCCATCGCCAGTACATACGATACGGTGTCCATCCCCCCCCCGCCGTATTCGGGCGAAACCATCATACCCAGAAAGCCTAGTTCGCCCATTCGACGAATCAGTTCTTTGGGAAATTGCTGGGCGTTATCGCGCTCAATAACGCCGGGCATGAGTTCGGTTTGGGCAAAGTCACGGGCGGCTTCCTGCACAGCCAGGTGTTCTTCTGTGAGGTTGAAGTTCAGGCCGGGTAACCCAAGTGTTACTGCTTCCATACTGATTGAGTGTTTTTGGTTTGTTGATTCGTGGACGTAAATATACTAGGTACTCTGACAATTCTTGTGGTTAGATGGCCTGAGCCAGTACTCTCAATCTCAAATGCTCAAAGTTAGGAATGCCGTAA
>JBBRUB010000172.1:0-7129 GCA_038248175.1 Cytophagales bacterium
AGTATGACGGGTAACCATGAAACATTCGGCGTTCATAAAGGGCAACCGTATTTCCATCCGCAGGTAACGCACTACCCACTGGGCGGCAGCTTCTTTGGGCGGCACTGGCACCCACTCAATCCGCAGAAAGTGGGTATGATTCTGGCACTGAACCAGTATGGTAGAGATTATAACTCGGGCGGTACCGGCTATGTCATTAACGACCATATCGTAGAAACCGAAGGCTACCAGGACATTGGCGACATGATTCTGTTCCGGTATGATTTGCCGCACTGGGTAAGTCCGTCGAGTTTTGCTGACCGCTTTAGCTGGGACGATCCTGCCGGGCGTTGGGTAAGTATCCTGCCGTTTTACGATCCCTGGGGCAAACCCGCCGATAACGAAGAGCCGCAGGGCTGGAAGAAGCAGATTATACAGGCAAAAGAACTTGTTTAATGAAGGTTAGCTTACTTATTATTACCTACAATCAGGAGCGGTTTATTGGGCAGGCGATTGACAGTGCGCTGGCGCAGCAGACGTCGTTCCCGATTGAAATTCTGGCTGGCGACGACTTTTCGAGTGACCGCACGCGCGACATCATCCGGGAGTATGAGCAACGATATCCGGGAGTAGTTCGGGGCGTATTTCACCCGCGGAACCTCGGCAAAAACGGCGGTATCAACTTTCTGGAAACGCTGAAACAG
The DNA here is from genome assembly GCA_038248175.1 of Cytophagales bacterium. Taxonomy (GTDB): domain Bacteria; phylum Bacteroidota; class Bacteroidia; order Cytophagales; family Spirosomataceae; genus Spirosoma. The sequence goes on from JBBRUB010000172.1 coordinate 684, forward strand.
GCCAAGGGCGAGTATTACGCGGTTATGGATGGCGACGATTACTGGACGAATCCGCTGAAAGTGCAAAAACAGGCCGACTTTCTGGACGCCCACCCGGATTGTTCAACTGTTTTTCACAACGCGCTGATCACCTACGAAGATGGTACGCCATCACACGTACTCAACGGACCCGATACGAAACCGTTTTTCACGCTTGACGATCTGATTGGCGAAGAAGAAATTTGGTTCATGGCTACGTCGAGTACCATGTACCGGAATAGTATTAAAGAATATCCTGCGTGGTTCAGGGAGTCGGTCAGTGGCGATATTCCCCGGCTGATTTTGAAGGCGAAGCAGGGGAATATTGGGTATTTGCCGGATGTGATGTCGGTCTATCGCAAGAACCGGGGTGGTACCAGCTTTACAGACCGATACGATAACGACGTATTTTTACGCAACAGAATTGCGATGTACGAAGCCATCAACCGCGAACTGAATTACCAGTACAACCGGTCCCTGCAAAAAAACATGGGGCGGTATTACAAAATGATGCTCAACGCCGAACCATACCGGAGTTCATACCTGGCCCGATTGCCAATTTTGTGGAGATACGTCTCAATGGCGCAGCCATCGGGTGAGGAAGTGAAAGAACTGGTTCTTAATTACCTGTTGCCCCCGGCCCTGTCTCAGGCATACAGCAAAATGGCTCTCGGTCTGTACCGGTTGCTGCACAGTTAAAAAGTTTCAACTTAACCATCCTGACGCGATGAATTTTTTCAAGAAAGTCTCCTACACAACGCTCGACGAGACCATTCAGAACGTGAAAGAAGCGGTTCTGAATAATCGCGTCGTACACCTGGCCGGTTTCAAAGAAGAACTGCCGGTTCACGAATTTTACAGCCGTTTGTCCGAAACCATTGGCAAAATCCACGCTGCCGATGAAGACATTGCCACCGGACAGCAGACGGGCAACCGCTGGATTGACATCACCTACGATCCGCAGATTCCTGACCGCTACCGCTCCAGTAATACCCGTCAGCCGCTACATACCGATGACTCGTATGTGGAATTGAACGGCGAAGAAGCTGTAAACTTCTTCTACTGTGCCTCGCGGGCCAAAATTGGGGGTGCCACCACGTTTTTTGAACTGAGTGAACTGGTTGAATGCCTGAAACTCGACGGCGAAGAAAAACTGCTCGACGAGTTGATGCGTACCGACGTAGTCCACGAAAAAGGTGGTAGTCGAAAGGTTCGTAAAATCATCGACCAGGACGCCGAGGGCTACTTAGCTAACTACAACTATTATTGCATCTCGCGTGAGGAAAACAGCCCCGAAGTGCTGGACATGATCGAGCGATTCCAGAACTTTATGGAGTCCCGCGTTCATAATGCCGGCCTGGTGATGCCGCTTCAGCTCGAAAAAGGTGAAGCTGTATTTTTCCACGACGACCGCGTTGTACATGGCCGTAACGCCTTCTTTGCCGAGTTTCCCGGTCAGCGCAGTCTGATTAAGGGGAAAATTATAATGGATTCGGTAACGGCTTAACTTTTACTGTTTTTTGTCATTCCGACCAAAGGAGGAATCTCTCTGTAGTGACTGACTCCACCGGCTACGAAAAGATTCCTCCTTTGGTCGGAATGACAAAAAGTCCTGGAAATATTGAATACTCTGAAAACGCGCACTGGACTCGGTACTTGGCAGTTTGGCGGACCGAACATGCAGAACGGTCGGCCAACGGGCTGGGGTGCAGTCAATGAGACCGACGCCATCCGAACGGTTCATGCTGCGCTGGAGCGGGGTGTCCGGTTTTTCGATACCGCCGATAGCTACGGCGCGGGACAGTCTGAGCGCATTCTGGGCCGCGCGCTGGCCGAAAAGCCCCATGCAGACGTACTGGTTTGCACTAAGTTTGGTAATCGCCAAACGCCCGACGGGACAACAACGCCCGATTTCAGTGCCGATTATCTTGTTCAGGCCGTTGACGCCAGTTTGCAGCGGCTCGGTCGGGAAACGCTTGAGGTATTGTTGCTCCACAGCCCACCCGATAATTTCGACTGGGTGAACTACGACACGGAGCCGTTTGAGCAATTGGTAAAAGCCGGAAAAATTGACGCGTATGGTGTAAGTTCAAAAAGCGTGTATGGAGCCAAACGAGTTATGAACGCGGGATTTGGGTCGGTACTGGAAGTGATATACAACGCGCTGGACCGCCGGGCCGAAACGGTGTTGTTTAACGCGCCGGAAGCAGATACGTACTCATTTATTGGCCGCGTACCGCTGGCATCGGGTTTTTTGAATCCGGCGTATCTGACGCAGCACCCCGTTTTCGCCGAAGACGATTACCGCCACAACCTGCCCGACCGTGACCGTAACTGGCTCCTCGACTCGGTCCGACGTCTGGCGTTTCTGAACGAGTTGCCGGGGGGGGGGGCTACCTCAGCCCTGCGCTTCGCGCTGTCGAACTCTACCATATCGGTTGTCATTCCTGGTGCCAGAAACGCCGAACAGGTAGCGGCCAATTGTGCCGCCGAAGCCCTTGGCCCGTTATCTAACGACATAATCAACCAAATCAGACAGGCCGTTCCTGACGTACCCAGTCACTGGAAACCAAACTGACTTAATCATTCAGTTGTCATCATTACCATTTGGCGGCCATTCATTATCCTGTCCATCAATGACAACTAATGCCACTAATGACCACCTGCTGACTATGAAATTAAGCGTTGTTATTCCGGCTTACAACGAAGAGGAGTCGTTACCGCCAACCCTGCGGGTATTGTATCAGACGCTGGCTAAAAATGGTATTCCGCACGAAATCTGCGTTACCAACGACAACTCCAAAGACGGTACACTACGGGTGTTGCAGGAACTGGCCGCTACCGAAATACCGACGCTGGTTTACTACACCAACCCCGGCCCCAACGGCTTTGGCTACGCCGTGCGCTACGGTCTCGAACGCTTCACCGGCGACTGCGTGGCGGTATTCATGGCCGACCTCTCTGATGATCCCAACGACCTGGTCAATTTCTATAATAAGATGCAGGAGACTGGTACCGATGCCGTGTTTGGCTCGCGCTGGGGTCGCGACGGGAAGGTAATTGACTACCCGCCCCTGAAGAAGTTCATCAACCGCGTGGCCAACTTCATCGTGAAAATGGTAATGGGTATTTCGTACAACGATACCACGAACGCGTTTAAGCTGTACCGGCGCGAAACCATCGAGGGTATCAAGCCATTTCTGGCTCCGCATTTCAACCTCACCGTCGAATTGCCGCTCAAAGCCATTGTACGAGGCTATAGCTACGAAGTGGTGCCTAATAGCTGGACCAACCGGAAATACGGTGAGTCGAAGCTGAAAATCAAGGAGATGGGCAGCCGGTACTTCTTCATTCTGATGTACTGCCTGATCGAAAAATACTTCTCGCAGGGCGACTTCCGCAAGAAAACGAAAACCACCCCCGAGCCAACGGTGAGCCGGTAAAGGGTAGTGTTCAGCGGCCAAAGAAGCGGTCAACACCGGGAATCTGGTAGAGTAAAACCGTCTGAACAATGGCCCAGAAAAGTGCACTGATAAGCATGTACAGGATAATCTGGTACCGTTCGAGCCGGAATGAAACGGCAAGAGCGGTGCCAATTACTGGGGTCAAAATGAGTGGCGTCAGAAAAGCAATGCCGGCCAGTCCTGTTTTTTTGTAAATGCGTACCGCCATTCTGGTTCGGCGTGTAAAGCGTTTGGGTGGTGCCGACCGGTACCGCTGAATGGTTGACTGGATAGCTGCTCCGGCATACGTGACCAGCATGACGGTGACCATCATGCCCGTGATGGTGCAGAGAGCCGTTTCAATCCAGGTCAGACCCAGTGCCACACCCGTGAGCGGGCCACCGAAAAACTTAATGGTACTGGCAAGGATGACTGAAAGGTACTTGGCAAACTGCATAGGTTTGGATGTTGAGGATATCTATACTGGAACAACAGGCTAAAATTAGCGGTTGTTTGCCGTAAATGCCGCTGCTTCGCTCAACATAAGTGCTTGCCCGTCTGGCTGGCTGAATTACCCCCGAACATCTTTTTAAAAACGCCCTGCAGTGGTGGTCACGTTGGTTTTACCATAACCCGCGACTCGCACACCTACGCCGAACGATGTGCGCTGGCTTTCGCGCTGAAACCTTAAACAAGAAAACCTTGACTATCGTCTTCCTTGATTCGCACACACTTAATCCCGGCGATTTAGACTGGGTAGCTCTCGAAGCCGTTGGTACCGTAATGCGGTACGACCGCACCGCGCCGGAGCAGGTAGTTGATCGCCTGGCCGGTGCCGACGTTGCACTCGTTAACAAAGTGAAACTGACCCGCGAAACGCTGGCAAAACTACCCAACCTGCGTTACATCGGTGTAACAGCTACCGGTTACGACATTATTGATCTCGCAGCTGCTCGTGAGCAAGACATTATTGTCACGAACGTGAAAGGATACAGCACCCCATCGGTAGCGCAGGTAACGTTTGCACTGTTGCTTGAGCTGACACACCAGGTAGGTCAACATGACCGTAGCGTGCAGGCGGGCGAGTGGGTGGCATCGCCGGATTTCTGCTACTGGAAAAGTCCGCTGATCGAACTGGCCGGAAAAACGCTGGGACTGGTTGGCTACGGCGATATTGGCAAACAGGTGGCTGACGTGGGCCGGGCCTTTGGTATGAACGTACTGGTGAACCGACGCCACACCGATCAGCAACCCAACGCCGGTATCCGTTACGTGGATCGAAACGCGCTCTTTGCCGAAAGCGATGTGGTCTCGCTCCACTGCCCCGCCACGCCCGATACGATTGGTTTTGTTGATGCTGATTTGTTACGTCAGATGAAGCCAACAGCTTTTCTGCTGAACACCAGCCGGGGAAGTCTGCTCAATGAGCAGGCAGTAGCTGATGCACTCAACGAGGGGGTAGTTGCCGGAGCCGGTCTTGACGTACTGGCCACCGAACCGCCCCGCGCTGACAACCCACTATTAACTGCCCGCAACTGCATCATCACGCCCCATATTGCCTGGGCCAGTTTTGAAGCCCGTAAACGACTATTGCACGAGGTTGTGGAGAATATTAGGGCATTTGAACGAGGAGAAGAGCGGAATCGAGTTTGATTTCTTTTTCGGGATCGCATCGGCACGCCAATGCGATCCCGAAAAAAACTCAACTACCCGCAATGTGGATCAGATCCTCTATTTGATTGATAACGGTTCCATTTTCGGAAATATCAATGTCCTGTCCAACAATTTGGTAGCCAGTAAGTAACAGGTGCGCATCGGGAAAAGTAGAAGCCAGTCGATCTACGAAAGGCTGTACCTCATGGTTAGAAGGTACTGACGTAATGGCCGTAAAAATGTAGTCGGGGCGGTGTACATTGTAGGCAAATATCAGTTCATTGAACGGCAGACTCTGGCCCAGATAAATGACCTTATTGTAGCGGGCACGGATGATGTAGTTAGCGAAGAGCAGACTGATTTCGTGCGACTCGCCTTCGGGCAGAAACAGTATGTATTTCTTGCCATTAGGCCGCTGTTTGTTCACCTGCCCATCTATGGCTACAATAAGTTTCTGGCGAATCAGGTTTGAAATAAAGTGTTCCTGTGCTGGCCCAACCGATCCCGTAATCCAAAGCGTTCCAAGTCGGCTCAGAAAGGGGTAGATGATATGAATCATCGTATTCTCAAAACCAAACTGTAGAATATTGGTGCTGATAAGCTTCTCGAACCGCTCTTCGTCAAGGTCGATCATTGAGATCGTGAGCGCGTGAATCTGGTCAGGGTAGTTGAGTTTCCGGTCCGAAATCCTGATGACCTCCTGAAACATATCTTCAACGGCCAGTTTCGATATTTCCGAAATCTTGTAGCCGTGATCCTTCAAGAGCGAGATATTCAGGACGAGTTTTAAATCCTGATCGTCGTACGTTCGGATGTTGGTGTCGGTTCGCTTTGGCGAAATGATATTGTATCGCTGTTCCCAGATTCGGAGCGTGTGTGCTTTAATGCCCGATAACTGCTCTAAATCCTTAATTGAATAATTACTCATACGCTACGAGTTGTCAGAGTGCCAAAACAGACAAACATGGAGATGTAAGGTGTACCTCCAGATTAGCAAAGCAATGAGAAAGACACGTCTGGGTACTTCGCCTAATCGACCCCTAATATCGGTATAAGTTGCCGATATGGTAACGCCAATTATGGTGTTTTGTTTAACTATTTCCGTAAAAATATAAACAGATTATGAGACAGGAAAAAGAGAAACTGGAAAAAGAGCAGCCACTTGGCCATCCGGTTCTCTTTGGCAAACGGCAGGATATACCAAACGCTAAACAAAACAACTGATACCATCCACCACCCTATATAGTTTTGCAGGGGAACCGGTTGCCCAAACCAAGTCCAGAAATCAAGCTCAACAGCTACCGGCTCGATCAGTACATCAAGCCCAACCAT
>JBBRUB010000173.1:0-7106 GCA_038248175.1 Cytophagales bacterium
CAATCCCGGCATGGGTACGGGCGTAACGCAACACATTCCGCTGGCCATGAATACCGAAGGCGGAGCCGCCAGTTACCAGAAATCATTGCAGTACATGGGTTTCGCCGAAAACGAAACTATGCTGGGCAAACCCATCGACTTCGTGTTTCTGGGCAGTTGCACCAACGGACGTATCGAGGACTTCCGGGCGTTTGCCTCCATCGTAAAGGGGCGGAAAAAGTCACCTAACGTAACGGCCTGGCTCGTGCCGGGATCGCACGTGGTAGAGAAGCAGATTCATGAAGAAGGCATCTACGACCTACTCACCGAAGCTGGCTTTGAACTTCGTCAGCCCGGCTGTTCAGCCTGTCTGGCCATGAATGAAGACAAGATTCCGGCGGGAAAATACGCCGTGTCGACCTCAAACCGCAATTTTGAGGGTCGCCAGGGGCCGGGTGCCCGCACCTTACTGGCCAGTCCGCTCGTGGCAGCCGCAGCCGCCGTAACCGGCGAAGTAACAGACCCCCGTCAGTTTTTATAATTCCAGACTTATGGCTTACGATACATTCACCATTCTCCGCAGTGCCGCCGTTCCAATGCCCATCGAGAACGTGGACACCGACCAGATTATCCCGGCGCGTTTCCTGAAAGCCACCGAGCGCAAAGGGTTCGGCGATAATCTCTTTCGCGATTGGCGGTACAACAACGACGACTCCCCCAAAGCTGATTTCGTCCTGAACAATCCGACTTATACCGGTGCTGAGTTGACCCGTAAAATTCTGGTGGGCGGCAAAAACTTCGGTAGTGGTTCCAGTCGCGAACACGCAGCCTGGGCCATTTATGATTATGGATTCCGATGCGTGGTGTCGAGTTTTTTTGCTGACATTTTTCAGGGTAACTCCCTCAATGTCGGTTTGTTGCCCGTGCAAGTCAGCCCTGAATTTCTGGGGAAAATCTTTGCAGCTATCGACGCCGACCCGAATACTGAATTGGAAGTGAACCTTCCAAACCAGACCATTACGTTGCTGGCAACGGGCGAACACGAGTCATTTTTCATCAACGGATACAAAAAAAACAACCTCATCAACGGCTATGACGACATCGACTACCTGCTTTCAATGAAGCCGGAAATTGAGGAGTTTGCCGAAACGAGACCATTTTAATCAATGAGCGAATGAGTGAATTGTGAGTTAGTGAATGTTTGACACTGCTTTTTTATAATCTTACGTAGCGTTCCAAACATCCACTAATTCGCTCATTCACAATTCACTAATTAAAAAGATGCGCTACCTTGAAATTATGGATACGACCCTCCGCGATGGTGAACAAACCAGCGGAGTGTCGTTTTCATCGTCGGAGAAACTGGCTCTGGCGCAGTTGCTGCTGATCGAGTTGAAAGTTGATAGGATTGAGGTGGCCTCGGCGCGGGTGTCGGCGGGTGAGCTGGAAGCTGTGCAGCAGATTACGCGCTGGGCCGCCGGTGCCGGCATGCTCGATAAAGTGGAGGTACTGACGTTTGTAGATGGGGAGGAGTCGCTCAACTGGATGCAGGCATCGGGCGCGAAGGTGATGAATCTGCTTACCAAAGGTTCGCTGAATCATCTGACGCACCAACTTCATAAAACACCGGCAGAACATTTCTCGGCTATTCAGGATGTACTTCAACAGGCACAACAGCTTGGTCTGGAGGTAAACGTGTATCTCGAAGACTGGAGCAACGGCATGCGCAACTCGCCCGACTACGTGCTTCAGTACGTCGATTTCCTTAAAACGCAACCCATCCGGCGGGTACTGCTGCCCGATACACTGGGCATCCTCACGCCAGCCGAATCGTTCACGTTTGTCAGCCAGCTAACGAGTCGCTACCCAACGCTGCACTTCGATTTTCACGCGCATAACGATTACGATTTGGGTGTTGCCAACGTTATGGAAGCCATCCGGGCCGGTGCACACGGCATTCATCTCACCGTAAACGGCCTGGGCGAACGGGCGGGCAATGCTCCAATGGCCAGCACGATTGCCGTAATACGCGATTTCATGCCCGATCTGAACATGGGTGTAGTTGAAAAGTCGCTGTATCAGGTCAGCAAGATTGTCGAGACCTTTTCGGGCCTGCGCATACCCGATAACAAACCCGTTGTGGGCGATAACGTGTTCACACAAACAGCAGGCATTCACGCCGATGGCGATAAGAAGAACAACCTGTATTTCAACGCTCTCCTGCCCGAACGTTTTGGCCGCAGGCGCAGCTATGCCCTCGGCAAAATGTCGGGCAAAGCCAACATCGACAATAACCTCCGCGAACTGGGCATACAACTCTCAGAAACAGACCTGAAACTAGTGACGCAGCGGGTGATTGAACTCGGCGATCTGAAAGAGGTAGTAACGCAGGAAGACCTTCCCTATGTTATTGCCGATGTGTTGCACAACAGCGTTGTGACGTCGCAGGTAGAGGTACTCAACTACGTTCTTACCCATTCCAAGGACCTCAAACCCTCGGCTACGTTGCGGGTACGTATCGTTGACGAACTATTTGAAGAGAATGCGCAGGGCGACGGTCAGTACGATGCGTTTATGAACGCCCTGAAGAAAATCTACGGCAGAAAGAAAAAGACTCTGCCCGAACTGACCGACTATGCCGTCAGAATCCCGACTGGTGGCCGAACCGACGCGCTGTGCGAAACAATTATTACCTGGAAACACAACAGCCGCGAGTTTAAAACGCGCGGTCTCGATTCAGACCAGACGGTATCGGCAATCAAAGCCACCCAAAAAATGCTGAACACCCTCGACTGACACCGTTCCAACAGATTAGCTTTTACCAACCGGCTTAAAACGTATCATTTGGTCGTTTTTAGCTTTATCGACTTTAAATTAGCGTCCTGTTAATAAATAAAAAGCTGAATGAATCAGGCAAAACAAACCGACGATAAAGTCGATTACAACGGCTCCGATAACCTCGCCATTATGCGATTTGCCGTAAACTACAACGGCGGCTTGTACAAGTGGGTGGCGCAGGATGTAAAACCCGGCATGGACATACTGGACTTCGGAGCTGGTAATGGCGAGTACGCCAACCGTTTCCCACTTGGCACTGTTGATGCCGCCGAGATAGACCCGGAACTGATTCCGCAAATTAATCAGCCGGTTGTAACCGATATTGATACGCTTGCCAAACAATATGACCTGGTTTACACCATCAATGTACTCGAACACGTTGAACATCACGCCGAAATGACCCGGAAACTGGCGCAAAAACTCCGGCCCGGTGGCAAACTCAAGGTATTTGTTCCGGCCCGGCAGGAAATATACAGCAAAATGGACGATCACGTCGGCCACTATCGACGCTACGATAAGGCAATGGTTCGGCAGATTATGGAAGGTGCCGGATTGCACGTTACCGATGTTCGTTACTACGATTTTGCCGGTTATTTCATCTCACTGCTTTATAAATGGCTTGGCAAAGACGGACGCATCACCAAAGAGTCGATTGTCTTTTATGACCGGGTCGTATTTCCGGCAAGTCGTTTTTTCGACGTCATTACGGCGGGTCGGGTAATCGGCAAAAACGTAATCGCCGAAGCCGTAAAACCCGCCTGATTTTCTAATGCTCACTTGTAAATACTCTTTCCCCTTCACCAGTTCACATGCAGAAACACATCTTGATTATTGCCGGCGACGGCATTGGCCCCGAAGTAACCCAGGTAGGTAAGCAGGTTCTGGACAAAGTAGCGCAGAAGTTCGGTCATACATTCACCTACGACGAAGCCCTGATCGGTCACGCAGCCATCGACGCTACCGGCAACCCATTACCCGACGAAACCATCATAAAGGCCAATGCTGCCGATGCGATTCTGTTCGGTGCCGTTGGTCATCCCAAATACGATAACGACCCGTCGGCACCAGTCCGGCCCGAGCAGGGTTTGCTGGGTATTCGCAAAGCCCTTGGTTTGTACGCCAACCTGCGCCCGATCAAACTTTTCGACGAACTCCTGAGCGCGTCCAGTATTCGGCCCGAAATTCTGCGCGGGGCTGATATTCTATTCTTTCGCGAACTAACCGGAGATGTCTATTTCGGCGAAAAAGTCCGCTCTGCCGACCGGAATACGGCTTCGGACTTGATGATCTATGAGCGGTACGAAGTAGAACGAATTGCAGTGAAAGCGTTTGAAGCCGCCCGAACCCGCCAAAAGAAACTTTGTTCAGTCGATAAAGCAAACGTCCTGGAAAGCAGCCGACTCTGGCGTGAAGTCGTGCAGGACGTAGCAAAACGATACCCTGATATTGAGGTAGAACATCAGTTCGTTGATGCCGCTGCCATGCTACTTATTAAAGACCCCAAACGCTTCGATGTGGTGGTAACGGGAAATCTGTTTGGTGATATTCTGACCGATGAAGCCAGTCAGATTGCCGGTTCTATGGGTATGCTGGCATCCGCATCGATAGGTGATAAAATTGGTCTGTATGAACCCATTCACGGCTCAGCACATGACATTACGGGCATGGGCGTAGCCAATCCGCTGGCATCTGTACTTTCAGCAGCCTTATTGCTCGATATTTCATTCGGAATGAAGACCGAAGCCGAAGCAGTGATTAACGCTGTTGAAAAAGTCTTAAAAGACGGTTACCGTACCCGTGATATTGCTGATTCGAATACTGCTTCGGCCATGATACTAAATACCGAGCAGATGGGGCAGCAACTACTTTCTGCGCTGACCTGACAAATTCACGGGTGTCGCTTTTGAAATCATAAGTATTGCCGTAGTTTTACAGTGTAATTACGCAGTCAGCGAAATTTCGCAGAAATATGAACCATACGTCAGTCTTTCCCCTACTACTTCTACGCTCACGCTAACGGATGAGAGGGAATTTCTATTTATAAAAATAAAAGCCCCTTTCTGACGAGAGCGGGCTTTTTTTTGGCCTACATCATTACCTACAAAATATCATGAGTCAGCGCATTTACATTTTTGACACCACGCTTCGCGATGGAGAACAGGTACCAGGTTGCCAGCTTACTACCAACGAGAAAGTTATCGTAGCCAAAGAACTCGAACGGCTCGGTGTTGACATTATCGAAGCGGGTTTCCCAGTATCGAGTCCCGGCGACTTTCAGTCAGTAGTTGAGGTATCTAAAGCCGTTACTAACCCAATCGTTTGCGCGCTCTCGCGTTGTGTAATTGCTGATATCGACGCAGCTGGCGAGGCTCTTAAGTTTGCCAAACGCGGGCGAATACATACCGGCATTGGCTCGTCGGATATTCACATCAAAAATAAGTTTAACAGTACCCGCGAGCAGATATTGGAGCAGGCCGTAAAATCGGTCAAACACGCCCGGAAGTACGTGGATGATGTTGAATTTTACGCCGAGGATGCAGGCCGGGCCGATTTAGACTTTTTATGCCGCTTAACGGAAGCCGTAATTACCGCTGGAGCCACTGTGGTCAATATTCCAGACACTACCGGGTATTGCCTGCCCGGCGAATATGGCGACAAGATCAGGTACATCTACAACAATGTACCGAACGTCGATAAGGCCACGATTTCGATTCACTGTCACAACGATTTAGGACTGGCTACGGCCAATTCGCTGGCGGGTATCATGAACGGAGCCCGGCAGGTGGAGGTGACGATGAATGGCATTGGCGAACGGGCTGGAAATACGGCACTGGAAGAAGTAGTGATGGCTCTGAAGGTACACAAGGAACTCGGTTTTGAAACCGGCATCGACAGCACCCGGCTATTTCCGGTAAGTCAGTTGATATCTGAAATGATGCGAATGCCCATACAGGCCAACAAAGCTATTGTAGGACGTAACGCCTTCGCACATTCTTCGGGTATTCATCAGGATGGACACCTCAAAAACTCAGAAAATTACGAGATTATGAAACCCCAGGACGTTGGAGTCGATAAATCGTCTATCCTGCTCACTGCCCGTAGCGGACGCCACGCACTCAGGCATCGACTCGAATTGCTGGGTTTTACCTACGACAAACCTACGCTCGACTCGGTTTATGCTCGCTTTCTGGACATGGCAGACATCAGAAAAGAGGTAAACGATAAAGACCTGATGGAGTTAGTGCGCTAAGGCGAACAAAATATTTTCACAGCCCGTTAAGAAAATAAATCTCAAAATCTGTACGCTATGGCACGACCAACTCCCGAACTAATCGAAGCACTCCGGCGCACTGCAAAGAAACTAAAGGACGGTGCACCCTACCAATGGGGTAATATGGGGGGCTGCAATTGCGGTAACCTTGCACAGGAGCTGACAAAGCTGAACAAAGACCAGATTCATCAGTATGCTATGCAACGCTACGGGGACTGGAATGAACAGGTGGACGATTATTGTCCGACCAGTCATATGCCACTCGACGTAGTGATAAATGAAATGCTCAACGCTGGACTGATGATTGAAGACCTCAAGCATCTCGAGAAACTGGACGACCGGGCAGTGTTGTTGCGCTTTCCCTTTGAAAAACGTTTCCTTAAGCACAATGTCCGCGACGACGTTGTCATCTATATGAACGCGTGGGCCGATTTGCTGGAAGAGAAGTTTTTGGAGAAAATCACTTTACCTGCTTTTTGCAAATTGGAGCCTGTATAATCCATTGCATCACTCAATAACAAGGGGGACTTCTATCGATAGAAGTCCCCCTTGTTATTGAGTGAGTAGAGATAGAAACTTACAAAATGCAAAAGGCCGTTGTCGGTCTGACAACGGCCTTCGCCCTCAAATAACAGCAGGTGGCACCTTCCTACTCTCCCACCTGTGACGGCAGTACCATCGGCAGTACGGGGCTTAACGGCTCTGTTCGGAATGGAAGAGGTGAACACCCGCCTTACCAGCACCAACCTGCATGTTTGTTGTTCGGTCAGCAAAGCTGCTAAACCAAATAAGTTTAATTCTTTATCCTACAGAGAGAAATGATAATCAGCAATACAAAATGAATTGGGCAATTTAATTTAGGTAGTAATAATACAAGACGCTCTCGGGGCCATTAGTATGGCTCAGCTCCGCTGCTCTCACAACCTCCACCTGCCACCTATCAACGTCGTCGTCTCCAACGCCCCTCTTATATTGGAACACTCATCTCTGGGCCGGTTTCGCACTTAGATGCCTTCAG
>JBBRUB010000174.1:0-7105 GCA_038248175.1 Cytophagales bacterium
ACGACCACCACGCCCTCTCCCGCCAAAGTGCTACGTAGCTGACTCAGCGGCCCGTCGGCCACGATTTTTCCCCGATTGATAATCACCACCCGGTCGCAGATGGCTTCGACTTCCTGCATGATGTGGGTTGAGAACAGCACCGTTTTGTCACGCCCGGCGTTGCGGATGACCTGCCGGATTTCAACGAGCTGGTTCGGGTCGAGGCCGGTGGTGGGTTCGTCGAGGATCAGGACGGGTGGGTTGTGAAGCAGAGCCTGCGCCAGGCCCACGCGCTGCCGGTAGCCTTTGGAGAGTTGACCAATGCGTTTGTGCTGCTCACGCCCCAGGCCCACCAGCTCGATTACATCGACAATGCGCCGGGTCAGGTCGGCCCCGCGCATACCGTGCAGCGACCCGGCGAAACGTAGATATTCTTTCACGTACAAATCCAGATACAGCGGGTTATGTTCAGGCAGATAGCCTATGCTCCGGCGCACCTCCATCGACTGCGTTTTGACGTCGAAACCGTTTACTTCTACCGTACCGCTGGTGGGTGCGAGAAAGCCGGTGGCAATCTTCATGGTCGTGGACTTCCCCGCACCGTTGGGACCCAGAAACCCGACAATTTCGCCGGGACTGGCCGTAAGCGAAACCTGGTCAACGGCCCGTTGTGTTCCGTATTCTTTGGTGAGGTTTAAAACCCGGATGGACATACGAATATGGGTTAGGTTGCGTGCGCCGATAGCTAACAAACAGGGGGTTACCGGTTGCCGGTCAGAGTTGCTCAGCCATACAACGCACAAAAAACCGGAAACTTCTCTATTTTTAGCGGTTTAACGCGAAATAACCCCCATTCCCCTCCCACCGTATGTCCTTACTGCGCAAGAAAACCGTAACCCAAATCCTGGCCGATGCGGCTGCGGGCGACTCCAATAAATTAGTAAAAACACTGGGCGTTCGCGACCTGACTTCGTTCGGTATTGCGGCCATTATTGGAGCCGGCATTTTCAGCACCATCGGCATTGCGAGTTATAACGGGGGTCCGGCAGTGTCAATTCTATTTGTCTTTACGGCCATTGCCTGCGTGTTTACGGCCCTCAGCTACGCGCAGTTTGCCAGTACGGTACCCGTTAGCGGTAGTGCTTACACCTATGCGTACGTGGCCTTCGGCGAAATCTTTGCCTGGGTCATTGGCTGGGCATTGATTCTGGAGTACGCCGTTTCCAACATGGTCGTAGCCATTTCGTGGTCGGAGTATTTCACGTCGATGCTCAGGGGATTTGGCGTTACGTTTCCCAAATATTTGGCCACTGATTACGGCTCAGCGTCGCGGGCGTATGAACTGGTGCAGCAAACGCAACAGGCTGGTACCAGCCTCGCCACGCTGCCCGAAAACGTGCGTGTTCTGGCCAACGCCTACGCCGACGCTCCTCAGCTTGGCGGATTGCACCTTATTGCCAATCTGCCCGCCGGAGCCATTACGGTCCTGATTACGGCGTTGGTTTACATCGGTATCAAGGAGTCACGCACGGCCAGCAATATTCTGGTCGTGCTAAAACTGGGCGTAATCGGGTTGGTTATTGCGGTGGGCGCGTTTTACGTAAAACCCGAAAACTGGTCGCCGTTTGCACCGAACGGGGTGGAAGGTGTGTTGAGTGGGGTGGCGTCCGTGTTTTTCGCGTTCATCGGCTTTGACTCCATTTCAACGACCGCCGAAGAATGCAAAAACCCGCAGCGTGACCTACCCCGCGCCATGCTATACTGTCTGGCCATCTGCACGGTACTTTACGTTGCCATTACGCTGGTGCTGACGGGTATGGTTAATTACAAGGAACTGGGCGTGAGCGACCCGCTGGCCTACGTGTTTCAGAAGGTAAATCTGGACTTTGTGGCGGGCGTGATTTCGGTCAGTGCCGTAGTGGCCATTACGTCGGCATTGCTGGTATATCAGTTAGGACAGCCGCGCATCTGGATGACCATGAGCCGCGACGGGCTTCTCTGGAAACGTTTCGCCAAAATCCACCCGAAATACCACACGCCTTCATTCGCGACCATCGTCACCGGTTTTCTGGTGGCCATTCCGTCGCTGTTTATGGATCTGGAGTTTTTCGTGGACCTGACCAGTGTGGGTACGTTCTTCGCCTTTATTCTGGTCTGTGGCGGCATTCTTTTTCTGGATGCCAAGGGCTTATCGGCGCAGGCCAAATTCAAAGTGCCGTATATCAACGGCAAATATATCATCGGGGCTACGTTCATCGCTGCGTTCGGCTATTTGCTGACGGGCGTCAATATTGTACAGCACATGGAAGAAAAGCCGCTGCTGTTTGTTTTCTGGGGTACGTGGATTATTCTGGCCGTGCAGGGTTTCCGGCACAACTTCTCGCTGCTGCCCGTCATTGGCGTCCTGACCAACCTGTATTTGATGACCGAGCTGGGCGCGAGCAACTGGATTATTTTCATCATCTGGCTGGCCCTCGGGCTAACCGTTTATTTCTCCTACGGCTATCGCAAAAGCAAACTGGCCCTGCGCGAATCGGCGGGGCAGTAAATTCGTTTAGTGATAAAACGACAAAACTATGACTGCCCCTACTTCACAAACCACCACTACCGAAACCGCCCGTTCACTCTGGGTGGTTTACCGGCAATTACCTGATGAAGTCCAAACCGAATTTAAGCGATTGATGGACGAGGAAGAAGATGACGCTGGATTGATGAAGCTGACTGAAGAAGCACTGCGGGAGGACTGGGAGGCACCGGAGAATGACATTTGGGATGAACTTTACGCGAAGCAACATGGCTGATTACAAACAGGGAGATATTGTTTGGGCCAATTATCCACTCACAGACAAGATAGACAAATTTAAACGCAGACCAGTCCTGATTATCAGCAATAGCACATCGAATACTCTCGACTATGATTATATTTTTCTGCCAATCGCGTTTTAGATACTCTCTCATGAAACAAATTACTTTCCTTATCCTCTTCCTATGGTCTGCAGTGGCGAGTGGGCAGGTCATCGTGAACGGTAAAGACATCAACAAACTCCCCGAAGTACAGTATATCGAGTTGATTGAGGATATGCGCCCGTTTATGCAGCGACAGGTTTTTGCAGTTATTGACTATGGACAACCAATTCGCTTGATAGAGTTAAGACAGCATCGGATTCAGGATGAATACGGACGGGATAAGTTATTTGGTAGCGAGATGGATATCTTCAATTTTCTTTACCAAAACGGGTGGGTTCACGAAACAACCTTTGCCGGAGGATCCTGTATATACCACATTTTCCGGCGTAAAGCAGGGATGCCAACAGAAAAGTGACAGACTTCTTTTTCGATAGGCAAACGCAGTTGATGCCTGTACAGACCTGCTGTACAAGCATTAACTGATGTTACGCGGGTACACCATTTAAGACCTAAAATCTTGTCGGAGATTACAACGAAGGTCGAACAGGCGATTCGCACGATGGAAGAGGAGCTATCGTAATACATTAACAATCAACCCTCCTCCATCACCACAACGGCCTTGCCAATGATCTCGCGGTTCAGCATGGCGGTCAGGGCCTGTGGGGCTTCGGGGAGGGTATAGCGTTTATAAATGTGCGGGGCCAGTTTGCCTTCCAGTAGCCAGCCCGCAATTTGCTGGAGATTTTCTGCGTTCAGGGCCGGTTCTTTCTGGGCGAACATACCCCAGAACACCCCCACCAGACTGCTACCTTTCAGCAACGCCAGATTAAGCGGAATGCGCGGAATCTCGCCCCCGGCAAAACCCACCACCAGATACCGCCCGCGCCACGCCAGCGACCTAATGGCGGGTTCGGCCAGTTTGTCGCCAACGGGGTCATACACCACATCAACGCCTTTGCCACCGGTCATTTCTTTAATGCGCTCGCGGAGGTCTTCAGTGCTGTAATTGATGGTGTGGGCGGCTCCTTTCTCGCGGCAAACGACTAATTTCTCATCGGTCGATGCGGCAGCAATGACGGTAGCCCCCATCAGTTTGCCTAACTCCACAGCGGCCAGACCCACGCCCCCGGCGGCACCGAGTACCAGCAGCGTTTCGCCCGGTTGCAAATTGGCCCGCTCTTTCAGCGCGTGGTACGACGTGCCGTAGGCATACAGTGACGACGCGCCCGTTACGAAATCAATTTGGGGCGGCAACGGAACCACCGACCCCGCATCGGACAGCAACCGCTCCGCCAAACCGCCGTGCGACCCAAACGCAAACACGTGCTGACCCGGCTTAAGATGGGTTACGCCCTCGCCTACTTCCCGTACCACACCCGATACCTCGCTACCCGGCGAAAACGGCAGGGGCGGCTTGAACTGGTACATATCCCGGATGGTGAGCGTATCGGGAAAATTCAGGCTGCACGCTTTTACGTCGATAAGAATTTTGCCCGGCTCCAACGTGGGTTCGGGAGTGTTTTGGTCGTAAACAAGTGTGTCGGGCAGGCCGAAGGCATTGCAAAGAATGGCTTTCATAGTTAGAGCGAGTAGCCGCCGTTGTAGTTGCGTTTTACGAACTGGTTGGCGTAATCGTAATTGGTGATTTTCATGTTGTCGCCGTCCCAGAAGAGTTTCTTACGGCCTGTGAACTTACCGCCTTCGCGGGCGAGGTAGGAACGGGTGGCGAGGTTGCCCATCAGCACGGTTTCGGTGAGCGGCCCGGACTGATCGAATGACGACGACGTATAGGCCCCATAGCCCTGCTTACAGGCATTGACCCACTGCTGCTGATGCCCATCGGGACCACCGGGTACGAGGGGCTTGTCTGGTTTGGGCAGTTCCTTGCCGCTGAACTTGTCGGCGGGCAAAAGTTTGGGGTCGCTGCCGAACAAACCACCCGTCAGCATCCCTTTGGTACCAATGAAGAGCATACCCCCGTCCGACTGCCGGAACAGGTCTTCGTAGGCTACACCGTCGGGCAGGGGTGGCCGGATACCGCCATCGTACCACGAGAATTTGATTTCTTTGACTTTCCGGTCGTCCGACGGAAACGTCAGGTGAATGGCCGACGAGGGCGGGCAGCTGTCGTTGAAAAACGCTTCCTGAAAAAAATCGGAATAGACCGACCCCACGCTGCACTCGACTGAGGTAGGGTATTTCAGTTTCAGCGCACGGAACGGTACGTCCATGAAGTGGCAGCCCATGTCGCCGAGTGCGCCCGTGCCAAAATCCCAGTAGCCGCGCCAGCGGAAGGGCATATACGCTTCGTGATACGGGCGTTCGGGCGCGGTACCGAGCCACAGCGGCCAGTTTACTTCGGACGGAACAGGCTGACTTTCGCCCTTGTCTTTCGGCGATTTAACGCCCTGCGGCCACACCGGGCGGTTGGTCCAGCACTGCACCGTATGGACGTGGCCAATCATACCGTTCTGAATCGCCGTTTCGATAATCCGCGTCGCATCGCCCGAACTGCCCTGATTGCCCATCTGCGTCACGACCTTATACTTTTTGGCCGCTTCGGTCAGCATCCGGGCTTCGTAAATATCGTGGGTGAGCGGCTTTTCGACATAGACGTGTTTACCAAGCTGCATGGCCGCCATGGCAATGGGTGCGTGCATATGGTCGGGCGTCGAGATAATCACGGCATCGAACGTGCCAGCGGCTTTATCCAGGAGTTGGCGGTAATCCTGAAAATACGGCGCATTGGGAAACTGGGCGCGGTATTTTTTCGACTGGCGGTCGTCCACGTCGCAGAGGGCCACGATATTGTCGGAACCGTTGTTGTGCGACAGCCGCACGTTCACGTCGCCCTTACCCCCACAGCCTATGACGGCCATGTTGAGTTTATCGGACGGAGCCACGTAGCCCTTGCCGAGTGCGTGACGCGGCACAATGTAAAACGCAGCCGTAGCGAGTGCGCTACTCTGGAGAAATTTGCGACGGGAAGCCATAAACAATGAGTGAATTAGAGAATGAGCGAATCGGAATGAATAAAGGCGCGTGCAGGTTCAATCTATTCACTCATTCGCACATTCACTAATTCACTCATTGATTCAGCCCATCACCTGACCCATTTTCATAGCCACGCCCATGTCGCCCTTTACTTTGAGCTTACCCGACATAAAGGCCATCATGGGGTTCAAATCGCCGGTACCCATTTTTACGAGGTCAGCCACGCTTACGTGCAGGTCGCAGTCGGCGGGTTTATCGTCGTTATTAACTACGGCGGGGGTTTGTTTGGCGTCAATGTAAACGACGCCCTGGTCGGTTACGAGTTTGGCCGTGGCGTTAAGGCTGTCGGCGTGGGTGGCTTTGGTCCGAATCTGGTCGGTCAGTTCCTGAAGTGTCATGTATCTTTGCGTTTTAATATGAAACCGTGCGACTAAAGTAAGGTTTTCCCAAACACGGGCGAAACCGCTCCTAATATCTTCATACGTATGCGCTCCGAATTCCTGACCCTGCTTTGTATTTTAACGTTTATAAGTTGTGCCTTGGGCCTGTTCGATGCTACGGTGTCGTTCTGGCAAACCGACGCCGTAGCCGAAACACCCCTGCTCCCGCGCAAACTGACGCCCGAAGAAAAAGCCGCTGAACCCAAAACCTATTATGAAGACCGGGCCTCTGGCGACGGCCCCATGCCCGGCGACACGGACCAGATTCGGCTGCTGGCCATTGCGCAGTTTGGGTACTCGCTACTAACGCTCATTGGGGCCGTACTGATGTTCAACCTGCGCCGGGTTGGGTTCTGGGTCTATGCATCCGGTACGTTGTTTGGGGTCATTATGCCCGTTGCCCTGGCCGGATTCAGCGCACTTAACACCTCGTTCGGCGTCTTTTTCAGCGTCATCTTCGCGGGGTTATATTGGCTGAATCTGAAGGATATGCGGTAGTGGCCCTCACCGGTCCGGCGTATTGGTGAGGGAGCACCGGCAAATCCCCGAAACCCTATACCCACACGGCTGGTTATGGATGAATGACTGCCACCGCTACACGTTCAAAAGTCAAATCAAAATCCCTCGATGAGCAGTACGGCTCCGTTCGGGCGCACTCGGAAACGATTTGCCGCCACCTCGAAACAGAAGATTACGTAGTGCAGCCCATGGCCGACGTCAGCCCGCCCAAGTGGCACCTCGGCCATACAACCTGGTTTTGGGAAACTTTTATCCTGCAACCCCAC
>JBBRUB010000175.1:0-7089 GCA_038248175.1 Cytophagales bacterium
GAATATCCCGAACGGGATCGTGTCATGACCGAACGCAACGGCACCGAAAACTTGATTGCGCTGATCAACGAAAAAGGCCGGGGCGTGGTCCTGAATCGCAACAATGAGTTTCAGTTCAGAACATCGGGCTTTGGCCTGTCCAGGGTGGGGGGAGAATTCGACGGGAACAGCGGCTACATCAATAGCGACAGCTTCATCCAGTTCGATTATAACGGACAGTATGAGTTCGAGTATTCGCTCGTGGTGGGTACCCTGACTGATATCCGGCAGTTTGCCTATGCACAAACCCGCCCGGCTGCAGGCCCCAATTTTCGGTTTGAACAGGACCGGCAGGGTTGGTTTTTTTACAATAGCCAGGACGCCGGCTGGCCTATTCAGAACGAAGTGAACATGAAATGGCAGCGGCAAACCACAACCAAGCAAAATCTGGCACTCAAAAGTCCCCTGGTATTCTGGCGGGCTGCCGAGGTACCACGTATTTACGTGCAGGCGGCTTACCTGACCAAAGCGACTACCGCCCGTTTAGCCTGGCGACTACCCGGCGATCCCGACATTTTCGATACGCCCACCCGTGTTATCGACTTCCCCATTATTGGCGATGGACAGTACCGGACGTATGAAATCAATCTAAGTGGCCGGCCTGGCTGGGAGGGCGTGATCTCACAGATCCAGTTCACCTACTCACCCGATCAGATAAAGTTTGAGAATGGCTCGCGTTTCAAATTACGCAGCGTAACAACCACCCGACCCAACGGATAATAAAAGAACCGGCCTTGAAACTCTTCAGGGCCGGTTCTTTTAGCTGCTATCGTCAGTTACCTACGCGAAGTAAGGCTTAACAATAACCAGTACCTGATCTTTGGTCAGCGGCTCATCAAAAGACTGCGACACTAACTCAGCACTGTACCCGGTTGCCGGTACCAGATCGACACCACCCTGGGAGACGTTGTCTTCTTCGGCGTATGGTAAACCCGGAGGAGACAGGTTGATCCAACTCTGTAGCCCGGCCAGGTAACGGACCTTAGCCGCGTGCAGTGCCTCTACCGAGTGAATCTGAAGCGCAATCGTCAGGACGTCCGGCGTAGGCATCAAACGGGGAGCCTGGCCTTTATAAGCCCGCACACCAACGTCTTCAAAGGTGTAGGCCTGAGTCAGGAATGTTCTGTAATTCGAGAACGTGTCAGGAAACGCACCACCATAGGTAAGGTCAAATCTTGGCTTCGATACAGCCGCACTGCCCAGAGCGCCTTTCAGCAGAGCTACGTGAGCGTTCTCATGCTTGGCAACCTGTGCAAACGTTGTACGGGCGCTACCAGTCAGAAAACCCGGGGTAGCCATACCAACGTTGTAATATTCTGCCTCAAGATATTCTAACGTCAGCGCGAAGTTCAGTACATCGGCTACTACGCTGTTCTGTCCGTAGGTTTTGTTCAGCAAAGAAGCCAAAACTACCGGAGCGGCAGCAGAGCCAGCAACGACGGCCTTTTTCACCAGGCTGCTGAACATGTGACGACGGGACATATGGGCCAACCGGTCAACAACATCAGTGTCAACCTGCTCAATTTCGTGTAATATGTTTTGTAGGTTCATGATCGTAGTTGAGTTTATTGGGGTTGATCCATTCCATTAAGTGTTTCCTGAATAAAGGGCCGAACCAGTGCCAGCACTTCCGAAGGCTTGCGCGCCTGACCCAGTGCCGTCATCGGATCAACGATATCGTCGCCGGCAAAGGAGGTTGTCATAGGATTCAGCATTTCGCTGATGATGGCTGTATGACGGGCTTCAACAGAAACAATTTTACCAGCCAGGGTCAGGTAGTCGGTACTCTTGAGCAGCCGGCCGGCACCGTTGTAGGCCGATACGCCAACGCTCTCAAATACGCGGGCGGTGCCGAGTACCGATGCCCGGCTGTTGAAGTTAATGCTGCTGAAGTTGGGTGTCAAACCCGGAATAGCTGCTTTGCCAAGGGCGGCTTTGAACAACTCGCGGTGAATGATTTCGTGATCGCGGATTTCCGAGAGAACTGTGCGCTCGTAGCCATTCATACCAGCAAAGGGCATCATAATAACCTGCATGTAAAAAGCGGCTTCGAGTTGTTCGAGTGCATAGGCGTAATTAAGAACGCCAATGTCATCGTAGCCAATGTCACCGAGGTCGATTACATCGCCAGCGCGGGCTGCACCGCGGGAGGCTGGATCCACAATCTGGTTTTGGCAGGCACTGAGTGCTACGCCCCCTGCGGCTGTTGCACCAATGTAGCGCAGGAAGACACGACGCCCTAAGGCCGCCGATTCCCTGCCCGTCAGTAACTGACTTACGTCAGTTGTGTTGGGTAGTTTTTCCATGGAATTTATAACGTTTAGTAGATTCCCCACCGTGCGTCGATGGTATCTGCGATAAATACGGGCGAAAGCGCAACACGGTTTTAAGATTTGTTAAATAAAATCTGATCAATGCAGTTTAAAAAAAATGTTTAGGCTAAACTAAAATATTTTTTTTAAACTGTAATCTTTGAAAAAGGTACCGTATAATAAAGAAAGTAGTACTGAAAGTATATTCTATTCTGTGTTTAGTTGTAAAAATCAGTTACGACAGGAAGTGTTACTTCTGGCAAACATTTAAGGCCTAATCGGGTTTTTGAAATGAGTTTACCACTGACAAACACACAATGTTATGATTAAGAACGAAGAAATTATCGAAGACCTCAACAACCTGGTTAAGATCAATAACGATCGGATTCAGGGTTACGAGAAAGCGGTAGAAGGTACCGAAGATGCGCAACTGGATGACCTTTTTCGGCATTACATCATTCAGAGTCAGGGCTTTCGTAGCCAGCTTGCCGATCATATTGTACGCATTGACGGTCTGGCCGTATCTGATGTAACGACCTCCGATATAACGAGCAAAATTCACCGTGCCTGGATCGACATTAAGTCGGCTGTAACAGGTAAAGACAGCGACACGGTGCTGAGCTCGGTTGAATTTGGCGAAAATGCCGCTCTCGAAGTCTACAAAGACGCCATTGAAAAGGATCACCTTCCGGCTTACATCAAAGAAGACCTGATGAAGCAAATGGGCCAATTGGAAGACGCGCTCGACAAAATTAAAGCCATCCGGAAATAAGTTTTTCCTGTTAGCTCCAGATAAAAAAGGTCTGGCTCAGAAATTTCTGAGCCAGACCTTTTTTTATGTTACTCAATACCGCCGTCTTACGCGGGTAGCGGCATGTCCTGAAAATCGTCGTCGGTCAGCGTAATGGTAGCGGCCTGAACGTTCTCATCTAAGTGTTTCACAGACGACGTACCGGCAATGGGTAGCATAACCGGCGACGCAGCCAGCAGCCAGGCCAGTGCAATCTGATACTCGGTGCTATCAGAATGGCGTTCAACAACGCGGTGAATGGCTTTATCAGCTTCCAGATTGCCTGCACTGAGTGGATACCACGGGATAAAGACCATGTTATTGGCTTCGCAGTATTTAAGTACTTCGTTCCACTTCTGCTGCCCGAAATTGTACATGTTCTGTACCGATACGACCTCAAAATAATCCTGCGCCTGCTCAATCTGCTCAACGTCCACTTCCGACAGGCCGATGTGTTTGATTTTGCCCTGTTGTTGCGCTTCATGCAGAAATCCCAGAAACTCCTCGGCGGGGACCTTGTCGTCAAACCGATGTAACTGATACAGATCAATGCAGTCAACTTTGAGCCGTTTCAGACTGCCGTGCAGGGCTTCTTCGAGGTGTTTACGGCTCCCGTCAACGGGCCATTGGTTGGGGCCGGTACGCAGCAACCCGCCTTTGGTAGCAATGACCAAACCGTCGGGATACGGGTGCAGGGCTTCGGCAATGAGTTCTTCCGAGACGTAGGGACCGTAAGAGTCTGCCGTGTCGATGAAGTTGATACCGAGGTCGAGGCATCGTTTCAGAACCCGAATGGCTTCGTCATGGTCGCGGGGTGGCCCCCAGATGCCGTCGCCGGTAATGCGCATGGCTCCGTAGGCCAGCCGGTTAACGGTCATATCGTCCCCGATGGTGATAGTACCGGCCTGCGTGGCAGGTTGGTTTGTTTGTGCTTGCATATTCGGGTTGTTTGCGTTTAGAGTACGACTATTTCCACCCCTAAACTGTTCAAATATCACCGTTTTTCGATCCCGTCCAGCACTCGCCGGATTACGTTGGCACGCTGCATGAACTCCAGCGACGTAGCTACGTCCTGATTGTCCACAACCTGCTTGAACTGCTGCAAAAAGTCGATGTAAGCGGCCAGGGCGTCGGAGACGTTGGCGCGGTTCTGATCGAAAATAGGTGCCCACATCTGCGGGGAGCTTTTGGCCAGCCGCACCGTACTGCTGAAACCCGTACTCGCCATATCGAAAATGGCCTGCTCATCTTTTTCTTTCTCCAGCACGGTCAGCCCCAGCGCAAACGCGCTGATGTGGCTGAGGTGAGAAACGTAAGCCAGATGCAAATCATGTTCCTGTGGCGACATGAAAAACAATTTCATGCCAATATCGCGGAACAGGCTTTCGGCCAGTTTCAGGCTGTCGGGCAGGCTCTTGTCACGGTCGCAGATGATGAGGTTCTTGCCGGGTAGCAGCTCCCGGAAGGCCGCGCCGGGGCCGGAGTTTTCGGTACCGGCCATAGGGTGGGCCGCCACAAACTGCGCTCGCTTCGGATGCGTATCGGCCAGATCGCAGATGAGCTGCTTGGTTGAGCCGAGGTCCAGTACGGTGGCACCGGGTGGCAGTAAATCCAGCACGGCGGGCAGCACCTCCAGAATGACATTGACGGGCGTAGCCAGCACTACCAGTAAGCTTTGCGGTATGGCGTTGGCCAGCGGCAGCACTTCATCAACCAGTCCCTTCGCCAGGGCCAGCTGCCCGTTTACCACCGACGCATCGACGCCAATGAAGTGCATGTTCGGGTATTTTTCGCGCAGGGCCAGCGCAAACGAGCCGCCAAGGAGACCCACACCAATGATTGTAACGTTCATTCTCTTACACGTTTAACGGCTTCCTCAATTCTCTCTTTGTCCAGACACAGCGAGACCCGCACGTACCGGTTGCCTTTGGGGCCAAAAATAAATCCCGGTGCAATGAACACGTGTTTTTCGCGCAGCAGCGTATTCACAAAATCCTCCGCCGATGCCACTGAATCGGGAAGTTTGGCCCAGATGAAAAGCCCTTCCTGATCGGTGCTGTACGAGCAGCCGAGGGCGTCCAATAGGGCGTGGATAGCAGTTAACCGGCCTTCATAGACAGTATTACGGTCGCGGTGCCAATGGTCAGAGTTAGTCAGGGCTTCGGCGGCTGCGTCCATCAGGGGCCGGAACTGACCCGAATCGACGTTACTTTTGATGGTCAGTACGGCGTCGATATACGGTTTTGCCGCGGCCAGCCACCCCACGCGCCAGCCTGCCATGTTGTGCGATTTGCTGAGCGAGTTCAGTTCAATAGCTACATCCTTCGCGCCATCGACGGAGAGAATACTAATGGGCGGTTTTTTGTTCAGGATCAGGCTGTACGGATTATCGTGGCAAAGCAGCAGCCGGTGGTCGTGGGCAAAGCGAACGGCCCGCTCGAATAACTGCCGGGTAGCCGGTGCGCCGGTGGGCATGTGCGGGTAGTTGAGCCAGATAATTTTGGTGGTATCGGTTAGTAAATCGGCCATCGCGTTCCAGTCGGGCTGCCATCTTTCATACTCCAATAGTGGATATTCCAGTACATTGGCCCCAACCATCTGACTTACGGCCCGGTAGGCGGGGTAGCCCAGTTCTGGCACCAGAACGCCATCGCCGGGGTTCAAAAACGTCATCGACAAATGCGTAATGCCTTCTTTAGAGCCGATAAGCGGTAAAACCTCCGTGTCTGCATCGAGCGTGACGTTATACGTATGACCGTAAAATTTCGTGATAGCCTGCCGTAGTCCGGGTGTTCCTTTGTAAGGCTGATACCCATGCCCCGACGGTTGCCGAGCCGATGCCACGAGCGCGTCGAGCGTGTTGTCGGATGGCATCATGTCGGGGTTGCCGATACCGACATTTATGATGTCATGGCCAGCCGCAATAAGCTGACGGACTTCGGCGAGTTTAACCGAAAAATAATACTCCTGCGTTTGGTTGGCGCGGTGGGCTAACGGGATAATCATAATACCTGCAAAAGTACGCCAAGAATCAACGTGGCTAAACTTGCGGAGGTTTTCGGCCCGTTGGCACGATACAGACAATGCTGTTCGTTGTTTAACCGGTTTTTACTCCGCACGTTGCCTGAGTTGCGCCTGACCTCTTACCCAGCCCAATGAGATACGTCGTTCTGTTTTTTGCCCTGTATTGCCTGTTCGTTACCGCCTGCCACCGTCCCGTTGCCTACCTCCAGCGAACGCCCTACACCTCAGCGCGGACGCTGCCAGAGCTGACCGATTACCCCGCCGAATCCGTCATTTTCAGCGTACCTGCTAAATCACTTCCTGTCTCCGAACCCGAACCAATTTCTGCCGATCAGTTCGTAGCGAGCCGCCAAAATCACCCTGCCCCAACGCCTGTGCAGCAGCGCATAAACCGCATGGCGTCGGTGCTGACTCCGCCTATTACGACGGCACCGACGTCGGTCACACAGCCTAAGCCAAAGAAAAAACTCCGGCTGGGCAACCAGATTCGGCAGTCATTGGGTATGCCGCTGCGAAAAGACCTGAACTGGTGGCAGCGCATTAGCTGGAAACTCAAAGCGTCGGTCATTGTGATTCTGGTAGCGGTGGTCTTTGCTATCCTGAATATCACTATTCTGGCCATTATCTTCGGACTCCTCGGCGCGTTTCTGCTCATTACCGGGCTAAAAAAATCCTTAAAAGTGCGTCGGCCCTGGTTTTAGTAGATTTTGATGAAAAACCCGAACCAGTTGAACAGGGAACAGAGATTTGAAAACAACGAAAGCCACTACGTTGAGTAGTAGCTTTCGTGTTTGAGAGCCTTTTTTGATTACTTTTTTGGGCGCAAAAAAGTAATGATATGTAATGCGGAATACGATCCAAATAATTATTTAAATTTCTAGTGCGAGTAGATTCTCCTTACTTTTTGTCTTGATACAAAAAGTA